>NZ_JANHZQ010000006.1:0-164975 GCF_041414725.1 Alteromonas sp. DY56-G5
GGCTCATGGGCGGTAATGGCTGTGATTTACTATGCAGCTATGATCTCACATTCAGGACTTATTCGCATCTTCCCTAGGTTGTTATCGCCTATTCCGCTTTTGTAACGTTTATTTTTAACTCGTTTGGTTTTGAAAAATTTGCGATTAGCCAGCAAACATTTTGGAAGTAAATCATGTGAAGTACTTCTTTAATAAATAAGCTCTTAGGGTGTTTTTGCATCACTTTTCAGCTTATTTTTTAGGCGTCGCTACGTGAAATCTGAGCGCGAATTCGGGGTGTTGCCTTGCAGATTTCATGTAGCGCACGATTTGTATTACACTGAAAACGTACTCTCTCAGCAGGCCACAAGCCTTATCTAGCGATATGGTTTGGAATAATTACGAGATAGGCCAACAATTGACGGCATTGAAACACCCAGACTGTTTATATATACAGTAATATGATAGAGTAGCACTGTACTTGAGATTATAATAGTAAAGCGGTTTGTGGAGTGATGAATGGATTAGTGCGTAACTTCACGCATGATAATTACAGTTATCATGCGTGAATATTGTTATATTTCAATAGCTTATCAAGTTATGTTAAATCTAGCATAATAGTCACAATAATGTCTTCACCAGGTTGCTCAATGCCCTCAAAAACTAATAGCTCATTGCTCACAACTCAATTAGTTAACAGCAACAGTGATAGCAGCACACAGCCACAAGACTCAAGTAGCGCGACGGTTCCAGCTTTTGGTATCGAGTACTCTCGTAGTAAGCAGCAAACGTCAGGTTCTGACAACCTAACAACAAGTCAGTTTTCATCTTCTGATAAAAACGTTGAAAGCTATTATCAAGATATTTTTACCAAGCTTCCATACAACACACAACGGGCATACATTAGTGACTACAATGAGTTCGCAATTTTTTGTAAGCAAGCTGGATTAAAAGGCTTTAAGAACAACTTCGAACACAATGAGATCTGCATTAAACAATATGTTGAAGCGTTGTGCCGTTCTCCCCTAGCCTATAGAACCATTAAGCGTCGGTTATCTGCCCTTAGTAAATTTTTAGGCGTGGCTAAATTGCCAAACCCAATTATTAGATCTGCGTATCTAAGAGACTTTATCCGTTTATCGCTTATAGAGAATAGAAAGTTTCGATTGTCTCACAAACAAGCGGTTCCGCTTACCATAGATATGCTTGAACAAATAAACAATGCAATTATTCCTGATTCTTTATTAGAGCTCCGCGACCTTGCAATCATTAACCTGATGTTTGATGCATTACTTCGCGCTGATGAATTAGTTCGAGTTTGCATCGAGGATATATCTGCGCGTAATAACACCCTGTTGGTTGTTTCTTCGAAAAGCGACCAGTCTGGTCAAGGTCAATATCGCTATGTTTCTTCCAGCACTATATCTATGGTTCAAGAGTATATTAACGAAGCTAATCTTGACCCAAAAACTAAAGCAACCCGCCTTTCTTCAGATTTACGCGGCCTGCACAAAGGCGTTTTGTTTAGACGACTAACAAACCATAAAACAGCACTTTTGCCATTCGATGAGAACATTCCCAGCCATAAGGCAAATGTACTTAACTATTCGAGTGTCTACAGGATTTGGCAACGCATTGCTCAACGCGCAGGTATTAGCGAAAACATTACCCCTCATAGCGGTCGTGTTGGTGGTGCAGTTTCTCTAGCCGAAGATGGCGCATCTTTACCCGAGCTTCAACTGGCTGGAGGTTGGCAGTCACCGGAAATGCCTGGGCATTATACAAAACAGGCTAACGTAAAGCGTGGTGGAATGGCAAAATTGTCGGCAAAACGGAAAAGATAAAACACGCAAATACAGTTACTTAGGCAATTAAAAGTTACGCGTAACCAATCACACCAATAACAACGTCCAACTCACCTACTCTCTTCATTCTTTTACCAATCTGAAACTGTATTACTCGCGTATCAAAAGTAAATTTGCCCTAAACCTATATTAATGAATAGTTTTTTTAAGTTGGCAAACATTCAAGTAAAAGGAGTGATATATGAGTAGCGGTATTGATACAAAGCATGGAAAATTACTCGCGGAAATGGTGGTTCCCTCGTCGTCATGGAATGTCCAACCCGAGAAGCAAGACCCTTTCAAGTCAAAAGAAGCAGCATTAGATTATTTAAACTCAAACAATGAGCCGTTATATCTCCACGTGCCATTAGCTCAATCTGATGATTACATGAGAATCTGCGTGACTTCACGAGGCGATGATGTTGTTTTTACGATAAAAGATATCAATAACGGTGGTGAAACTTCACTGCATTATTCGCACATTAAAAACTTAGATAGCACAATTAGAACCTTAGTATCAGAATGTTGTGACCAGAAAATCAAAGCCCTATAAATTAGGGCTTTCTTTCCGCCTATAATCGCAAATTGCACTACCAAAGAATGCTAATCCACGTAAAGCCGGCCATCATTAAGCTAATGAACACTGCTGCCGAGCCGATATCTTTAGCACGCCCTATTAATAAATGGATGTCTGTGCTGACATGATCACAGAGTTTCTCAATAGCGGTGTTGAGTAGCTCAGTGATAAGCACTATCAGTAAAGATATCACCAGCAATATACGTTCTACATGCGTAACGTCGATGAAAAACGCTACAGGTGTCATTATCAATATTGCGAAAATTTCTTGTCTGACCGCAGCTTCACTTAAAAAGGCTGCTCGAAGCCCCTTAAGTGAATAGTAAGTGGCATAGAGTACGCGTAAAATACCTGTCCGTTTCGTTATCATGATAAGTAATTTTAAGATTAGTTACAGCCTTACAAAACGTAACTGACCTTCGTTACATCTACATGACGGCGAAGATATTTATCATGAATACTTAAGGCATTTTCGACGCTAATCGCCGCATTAACTTATACTTTCACAGCTAGCACGTCTGTTTTAACACCATGTAGTACTGCATTGGCCGTTGACCCAAGTAACAAACGAAGACCGCTCTGCCCATGAGTGCCGACAACAATGAGATCTGCATTAATCTTTTCGGCCATATGGTGAATCTCATCAGCAGGAGAACCTATCTCTACATTGATGTGGCTGTAAGGTATATCATGTTTTGCGGCAACGTCTTTTAATTGCCTTAATGCCTGCTCTCTTACTTCCTCTGAAAAATCCCGTTCTAAAAATAGTCCGTAAGGCTCTACATTGGTTTGTGGATAAGCAACATACAGGAGGTGAATTTTGTGACTATTGCCCGCTATAGCAATGGCTTTCTCCACCACTAATTCGTAGTCAGAATAAATATCTATAGGTACTAAAATTGTTTCGTAACCTTGCATTGTGGCTGTCCTCAATTTTTGTTTGGTAACAGTGCTTTTCTACCATACCGTTAACTAATTCCGTTAAATAGTAGTGCTATACAAATAATTATTCTTTGCGCTAGGTCAATGATTAGTCTGCAGCCTCATTCATAATCAGTGTATGCACATTAGTTCTAACGAACTTTACGTATCTTTACCGTAAAAGAAAGAGGGAAATAAGTATGAAAACGGCAATAGTTGTTATAGCAACGCTTCTCCTTTTCGCCTGTGACCAGGGCGCGCAGTCACCTCGCGGCTTTAGCTTGCCCGAAGGCAATATGGAAAAAGGCTATTTGGTATTTAAAAAGTATCAGTGCCAAGACTGCCACAGAATCGCAGGAGAAAAAGAGTCCGACAATGCGCAATACCTAGTCGCAAAGCCTATTCCGTTAGGAGGCAGCAGCGGAAGAATTAAAACTTATGCAGAGTTGGTGACAAGTATTATTAACCCGTCACACAAACTTACTCCTCGACAGCCTGCCAGTTTCACCAGCGAAGACGGTGTGTCATTAATGCGAGTTGTAAACGACGAGCTAACCGTTTCTGAACTAATAGATTTAGTGGCGTATCTTCAGCCTAAATATAAAGTAACACCCTACAGGACTAGTGATTACCGCCTCTATCAACTGCGTATTCCAAGCGAGCAATCTAAAGATTAACTCGCAGTTTAGGCATTAAAAAACGAAAAGCGTGACTCCACAATCGGTATTTGATTAGGAGTCATGGCTTAGCCGTTTCTAAGATACAGCTTTCGTTTCTTTCTCTATTTCTGCCAATAAACTACAAGGCATAAAGCTTTCAGCATTTGCTTCTTTTAAGTGTAATTTAAATCTATCGGGAAAGTCGTCGGTTAAAAAACTTCCTGTTTTAACTAACGGGAAAATTTCGTCGTAACGCGCAATATGACACTGATCTACCCGCCTAAATATATGGGTACGATTTAGTTCGCTAGTTCTCACATGTCCTGTAGAAGACAAGATATCCATCAGCGCATGAATAGTTTTTTTGTGAAAGCGGTACACGCGCTCGTACTTGTCTTCAACGTTTAAGCCCTTGGCAAGCTTAGGGTCTTGCGTTGCTACACCGGTCGGACATTTATTCGTATTGCATGACAGCGACTGAACACATCCAAGTGCCAACATCATTCCTCGGGCACTGTTACATAGATCGGCGCCTAAACTTAGATTTTTCGCTAACTGAAAAGCGGTAATGATTTTTCCAGAAGCAATAATTTTAATTTTGTCGCGAATACCAAAACCAGTGAGACAATCGTCAACAAACGCCAAGGCTTCACGCAGAGGAAATCCTATAGAGTTTGTGTACTCAAGCGGTGCGGCGCCAGTACCTCCTTCGCCCCCGTCTACCGTTATAAAATCTGGCGTTACGTCCTTCTCTACCATGGCTTTGCACATGGCAATGAACTCACTTTTTCTACCCAGCGCCAGCTTAATACCCACTGGTTTATAGCCACTTAACTTGCGTAACTGACTAATAAAATCAACCATTTCTAAAGGCGTTGCAAACGCTTTATGTCTAGGGGGAGAATCAACTTGAGTTCCAGGCTCAACACCTCTTATTTTAGCTATTTCAGGGGTGTTTTTATACGCAGGTAAAATACCACCATGTCCAGGCTTAGCGCCCTGGCTTAGCTTTATTTCTATCATTTTTACATTGTCGAGTTTGGCTTTTTCTTCAAAAAGAACAGGGTCAAAACCGCCATCTTTACTTCTACAACCAAAGTATCCCGTACCAATTTGCCAAACGATATCGCCACCGTTTTCGAGGTGATATGGGGTTAAACCACCCTCACCTGTGTTATGGTAAAATCCGCCTTTTGCAGCACCTTTATTTAGCGCCAAAATGGCATTTTTTGACAAGCTTCCAAAGCTCATTGCGCTTATGTTAAGTATGCTTGCACGATACGGCTTTTTGCAATGAGGGCCACCTACCGTCACTCGGGGATCCTCATCCATGTCTTCCACTTCGCGAGCAGATAAAGAATGGCCAATCCACTCATAGCCATCTTTATACGTATCTAGCTGAGTACCGAAGGGAACAGTTTCTCTACTGTTTTTCGCACGTTGATAAACAATTGAACGAAACATGCGGGAAATAGGTGCTCCGCCAGTATCATTTTCTATGATGTATTGCTGGATGTAGGGCCTTAGTCCCTCGACTGTCCATCGTACTCTGCCAATTAATGGAAAGTTCTTTAAAATGGCATGTTTTGTTTGGAAGGCATCGTATAGACCAAAAATGAGTAGCGTGACTGATAAAAGTAAAAACCACCACACGGGCGCCCACAATACGCCAATCACCACGTTGAAAGCGACCAGCAGGGTTAGCACAGTTAGAATTGTTAAACGCATTCAAAGTCCTTCTTTATTTTTAGTCATATCTAAACAAAATAATATGCCTATAACTCTGTTCAATACACCTAAAATCGGGAACTAGATTTACTTTAGCGGTAAATGACTGATTTAAAGGTTAAATATGCTAATCCGGTTTCTAGCTCAATTGGGTTACGCGTTACCAAAATATACAATTACAATGCTTTTTTAGCTGCGAAAACAAGCCATTGCATGCTAGTCTAAAACCTTTCAATTAGCGAGTTGACTGGGCGATTTGTAGCTATCACTGGTTAATAGATGATGTGACCTATACAAAGGTAACGGATTTTACGTTCAACATTTTCTGAAAGGTAATTCATGGAGTATGCATTTCTTCTTTTCGCATTTGTTTGCGGCTTAACGGTTAAACTTATTGGCATTCCTCCTTTAGTTGGCTACTTGGTAGCTGGCTTTTTATTAAATTTTGCAGGCTACACGCTTACTGAAGATTTAACCCAAATAGCCAACTTGGGCATCACCATTATGCTTTTCACCATCGGTCTTAAACTCAACATCCGCGATTTGAGTCGTCGAGAAGTTTGGGCGGGAAGCGTTTCACATACCTTAGTATGGATGGGCGTTATTACCTGTTGCGTCTATGCGATAGGTGCGGTTGCAGCAAATTTCGTTGATGGGCTTACATGGAAAAGCGCTGCGCTTATCGCTTTTGCCCTTAGTTTCAGTAGCACAGTGTGCGTGGTTAAAGTATTAGAAGAAAGTGGCGAAAGTAAAACCCGCCACGGCCGCCTTTCCATTGGCATTTTGGTCATGCAAGACGTTTTTGCTGTTATCTTCCTTGTTGCAGCAACTGGAAAGCTCCCCTCTGTGTGGGCGCTTGCCTTGTTGGCCTTATTCCCAGCAATGCCAATCATAAACAAAATGATTAATAAGTCGGGCCACGGTGAACTGCTTCCGCTTACTGGCTTTATCCTCGCCTTAGGTGGCTATCACTTGTTTGAGCTGGTTAACATTAAAGGCGATCTTGGGGCACTAATCTTTGGAATCATGTTAGCGCAACATGAAAAGGCTTCGGAGCTAGCGAAGTCGCTGCTTAGTTTTAAGGATCTCTTCTTAATCGGCTTCTTCCTTACTATCGGTCTTACCGCCCTTCCCGATCTTAGTATGATTGTCCTAGCTATCGTGTTCTGCTTATTTATACCGTTAAAAGCAGCACTCTTTTTCGGCTTATTTACGTCACTTCGCCTTCGCGGTCGCACGGCTTACTTGAGCAGCTTGGTGCTTTCAAATTACAGTGAATTTGGGCTTATTGTTGGCGCACTAGCCGTTTCATTAGGTTTATTGGCAAACTCTTGGTTAGTGGTGATTGCTTTAGCCGTATCTATTTCATTCGTTATTACCAGCGTGCTCTATCGCAATTCTCATTCTCAATATCACAATCATAAACACACCATTAAACGTTTTGAGAAAAACGAGCGCTTAAAAGAAGACATTTATCCTACTCTCCACAACGCGGAGTTTTTAGTGTTGGGGATGGGACGAGTTGGTCGCGGTGCCTTCAATGCGTTATCTAAATTAAGTGATGTGAGCGTATGGGGAATGGACGCCGACCGAGTAAAAGTAAAAGAGTTATCAGACGAAGGCTTAAACGTAATATGCGGCGACGGTGAAGACGTCGATTTGTGGGATAATTTAGATATCAAACAGATTCAGCTTGTTTTGCTTGCTCTGCCTTCTATCCAGGACTCAATAAACATCACACGTCAGCTTAAGAACGCGGGCTATGTTGGAAAAGTTGCAGCCATTGCACGCTATGAGGATGAAGTATCACATTTATTAGAAAACGGTGTAGATAAAGTCTTCAACTTCTTTACCGAAGCAGGGCTTGGTTTTGCCGAAGAAAGTCTTGCTTATGCGCATTCACAACAGTAATGCTGTTCTAAATGCGAACAATGGATGAATTGAGAAACGTTATCGTTTGTAAACAACTGTTTTATAAAGGTTTTTTGACATACAGTCAAATTTAGACTAAACTTCACGCAAATACGTTAATAGGGTTTACACAATGCAAGGTGATAAACAAGTTGTTGCAAAATTGAACGAAGTACTGACAAGTGAACTTACTTCGATAAATCAATACTTTCTGCACGCTCGTATGTTCAAAAACTGGGGTTTTTCTGAACTTAACGAAAAAAATTACAAAAAGTCTATCAAGGACATGAAGCAAGCGGACGATATTATCGAGCGCATTCTGTTTCTTGAGGGCCTTCCTAATCTTCAAGCGTTAGGCAAGCTTTATATCGGTGAAGATACCGTTGAAATGCTGTCATGTGATGCGCGTTTTCAAAAGGAACAGCTTCCACTACTTCGTGAAGCTATTGCGCTGTGTGAAGAAAAGCAGGATTATGTTTCTCGTGATTTGCTTGAAGACCTTCTTGAATATGAAGAAGAGCACCTAGACTGGATTGAAACGCAAGAATACCAAATTGATGCTATGGGTATAGAGAACTACCTACAAGCGCAAGTAATGGGAGATGACTAATGAAAGGTAACCAAGCAATCATCAATGGCTTAAACGAACTACTCTCTTATGAGTTGGCCGCCATGGATCAGTATTTCATTCACTCTCAGATGTATCTTGATTGGGGTTTGAATAAGCTTTACGAACGCATCGATCATGAATTTGATGACGAGCGTGGACATGCAACTAAGCTAATTGAACGCATGCTGTTTTTAGAAGGTACGCCTGACATGACGAAGCGCACAGGCTTCAAAGTGGGTAAAGATGTACCTGAGATGCTAGAAAGCGATTTACGTGTTGAATATGAAGTTGATGCAAAGTTACGTGAAGTTATTGCGCTTTGTGAAACCGAGAAAGACTATGTAACTCGCGACATGCTAATTGTACTGCTAGACGATACAGAGATGGATCACGCACACTGGCTAGAGCAGCAGCTTGGCCTTATTAAGCGACTAGGTATTCAAAACTACCTTCAGTCTCAAATGTAAAAAATAGCGTTCACGCTACAATTTACAGGTAATTAATAAAAGGCCGCTCTTATATAAAGAGCGGCCTTTTTTGGTTTGTTTACTCCCCTTTCTTTAAGGAGAGTCTTATTGCTTTTAAAACAGTTACTGCTGTGTAACAAAATACAAATAGCTGGGGCTTTCTTTATCTTTAATATTTAGACGTAGCTGCCATTTCATAACTGGCTCACTACAACTGCCTAACATAAACCAACCTGACCACTTTCCTTGACCATCGTTATCTAACAGCACGGGAATTTTGCCCATATACATGTTTACCCCTTCAATCCATGCACTCTCTATTTCCTCTCCCTCAGGAACTAAGAGCTTAACCGTTACTGACTCTTCAGCTTCAGGCATGGCTGAAAAAATGGCAATTGCTAACCTGTCATCAATTAAGAATTCGCAAGTTTCATTGACAAAGTTGCAGCTGTTTCCTATTCCATTAACTACGCTCGTGTCTTTTAACACCGATGACTGGAATTTATGTGCAAGGTATACACACACGGCTACAACAATAATAGCCACTAATGGAAGCTGGGAATGTAAAATTTTTGATCGTTTATTGTTATCGTTATTTAGCATTTCTTAAATTTTGTGTATTTCTTCATTGACGGAGATCAAGCTTAGGTAGTTTATGGTATCTTTTTGTAATTAAAAACCTTATCATCCGCGTACCAACTGGCTTGGAGACAATAATTATTACTCTTTCCGAGCTCGGTGTGAAGCGTTATTCCTTAGCTGATACACGTCTCGACCGTACTATTCCGGCAGTTGGAGACCATAGTTCATTTGAAGTGGAAGATTCATTAAAATGAGTGAAATAAGCCAAGCACAACCTGACTACAATTATAAAGTAGTTAGGCAATTTACCATCATGACCATAGTCTGGGGTATCATTGGTATGGGCCTAGGGGTATTTATTGCCGCGCAGTTATTTGCACCTATGCTTAACTTTGACACACCATGGCTAACATTCTCACGTTTGCGTCCGTTGCACACTAACGCCGTTATTTTTGCCTTCGGCGGCTGTGCGCTATTTGCAACGTCGTACTACATCGTTCAGCGTACCTGCCAGGTAAGACTGTTCAGTGACAAACTTGCCGCATTTACCTTTTGGGGTTGGCAAGCCGTTATCGTTTTAGCTGTTATCACCCTGCCTATGGGTTTAACCAGCTCAAAAGAATACGCTGAACTAGAATGGCCAATTGATATCCTTTTGGCACTGGTTTGGGTCGCTTATATCATTAACTTCTTCGGAACCCTAGTAATCCGTAAAGTTTCGCACATTTATGTTGCAAACTGGTTCTTAGGCGCGTTCATGTTAACTGTTGCAATTCTTCATATTGGTAACAGCATGGCTATTCCGGTATCTTTCACTAAATCGTATTCACTGTATGCAGGTGCAGTAGACGCTATGATGCAGTGGTGGTACGGCCATAACGCGGTAGGCTTTTTCCTAACTGCGGGCTTCCTTGGTATGATGTACTACTTCGTACCTAAGCAGGCTGGTCGCCCGGTTTATTCATACAGACTTTCAATTGTTCACTTCTGGGCACTTATCTCTCTGTATATCTGGGCTGGTCCTCACCACCTTCACTACACTGCCCTACCAGACTGGACTCAGTCACTAGGTATGGTGATGTCTATTATCCTATTCGTTCCATCTTGGGGTGGTATGATTAACGGTATTATGACGCTATCTGGCGCGTGGCATAAACTTCGCACCGACCCAGTATTGCGTTTCCTTATTGTTTCATTGTCTTTCTACGGTATGTCTACCTTCGAAGGCCCAATGATGGCAATCAAGACCGTTAATGCACTGTCTCACTACACTGACTGGACAATTGGTCACGTACACTCTGGTGCTCTAGGTTGGGTTGCAATGGTTTCAATTGGTTCAATTTACCACTTAATTCCAGTGCTATTCGGTCAGCGCGCTATGTATAGCACCAAGCTAGTTAACGTACACTTCTGGTTCGCAACTATCGGTGTTGTTCTATACATCGTAGCAATGTGGATGTCTGGTGTACTACAGGGTCTAATGTGGCGTGCAGTAAATGCTGACGGTACGTTAACCTATAGCTTTGTTGAGTCATTAGAAGCGTCTAAGCCTTTCTATGTGGTTCGTTTCATTGGTGGTTGTTTCGTGGTAGCAGGTATGCTTGTTATGGCATACAACACATGGAAAACCGTTCGTGCACCTAAAGGCAGTATCGCTGCAGACCCAGCGACTCAGCCGGCGTAGTAAAGGAGACGAATAATGAAAAACGCACATGAGTTAATTGAAAAGAACGTCGGTCTGTTAACGGTATTAATCCTTATCGCTATCAGCTTCGGTGCCATGGTTCAAATTACGCCGTTGATGTTTCAGCAGCAAGTAATGGAGCCAGTAACAGGCCTACGTCCATATACCGCGCTTGAGCTTGAAGGTCGTGACATCTACATCCGTGAAGGTTGTGTAGGTTGTCACAGCCAGATGATCCGTCCATTCCGCGCCGAAACAGAGCGTTATGGTCACTACAGCGTTGCTGGCGAATCAGTATGGGAGCACCCCTTCCTTTGGGGTTCTAAGCGTACTGGTCCTGATCTAGCACGTGTTGGTGGTCGTTACAGCGACGAATGGCACCGAGTTCACCTGCTTAATCCTCGCAACGTAGTACCAGAGTCGAACATGCCAGGCTTTCCTTGGCTTGCGGAAAACACGCTTGATGGTGAGTTTACAGCTAAAAAAATGGAAGTATTCCGTGGATTTGGCGTTCCGTATACCGACGAAGATATCGCGGGCGCGAAAGCGGCAGTACAGGGTAAAACGGAAATGCAAGCCCTTATTGCTTATCTACAATCTCTTGGCACACATTTGAAATAATATGGACCAGGGAATTGTAGGCAGCATTTTTACTGTCATCGTCTTTGTAAGCTTCATCGGTGTTGTGTGGTGGGCATTTAGCAGCCGCAACAAGAAAAAATTCGATGAAGCGGCAAACCTAGTGTTTGCAGACGAAGAAAAAGAAAAATCAAAAGAAGATTAGCAGGAGTCTCGAACTCATGAGTATGTTTTGGACAATTTGGATTTCAGTGATAACTCTAGGGTTAATCATTGGTTGCTACTTCCTTTTACGCTGGTGCCTTTCTAACAAGACTGGCGTAGCTGAAGGTGAGTCAATGGGCCACAAATTCGATGGTATTGAGGAGTTGAACAATCAACTTCCTCGCTGGTGGACAATTATGTTCTACATGACCATCGTTTGGGGCTTTTTATACCTAGCGCTTTATCCTGGCTTAGGTGCGTTTGAAGGTATTTTGGGTTGGAAGAGCTCTAACCAAAATATTCAATCGCTAGAAGAGTCAGCTCAGGCGCGTATTGATGCTAAAGAGCAAGGCTACCTAGTAGAATATGACCGTGAACTAGATTTCGCTGCCGAGAAGTTCGATCCGATCTTCGAAGCGTATGCACAAGTTCCTGTTGAAGAACTGGCTAAAGACCCAGAAGCAAATAAAGTAGGTCAGCGTTTGTTCCTACAAAATTGCTCTCAGTGTCACGGTTCTGATGCACGAGGTCAAAATGGCGGCTTCCCTAACCTAACGGACAACGACTGGTTGTACGGTGGTTCAGGTGCAAAAATCGTTGAAACTCTTACGCTTGGTCGTAAAGCGGCTATGCCAGCATGGCTAGATGCCATGGGTGAAGACGGTATCGAAGAAGTGGTTAACTACGTACTTAGTTTAAGCGGTCGCGATGTGGACCCTCAGCTTGCAGAAGCAGGTAAAGCTCGTTTCGCAGCGTGTGCGGCTTGTCACGGTATGGACGGTAAAGGTAACCAAGCACTTGGTGCACCAAACCTTACTGACAATATCTGGCTATACGGCGGCAGCCACAGAGCGGTAACAGAAACGCTTACTTACGGTCGTAACGGTGTAATGCCTTCATTCAAGAAAACCTTGGGTGATGACAAAATTCATGTTGTTGCAGCGTATGTATACAGCCTTTCAAATGATTAATGATTTAAATCATTAAATATCTTAAAAAGCCTCGTTACTACGGGGCTTTTTTTATGAGAAAATACAGCGGTATAGAGAGTGCCATGCGAACATTCTTTGTACACTTTTAACATGTCTCGCCAACACTATATTTATCATTATTTGCCGGCTTTACGTGTAGTTGGGGAAGTAAAAATAAATATGTTGTTAGTGAAGTAAATACGAGAAAGATTTCGATGAATAGACCCTGGTATAAAGAGTTCTGGCCCTGGTTTTTAATTGCCGTACCTATCATTACACTCATCATGGGTGGCGTGTTGTTAAACCTTGCTATTAGCACCGAAGATAGCCTGGTGGTGGACGACTACTACAAGGAAGGAAAAGCGATCAATGCCCGTCTGGACAAAGAGGCCATAGCCCGCCGCAAGAATATCACTACCGATTTAACCATTGAAGATGGCAGCATAGCGCTAGAGTTTCATTCAGGTATTCCACAAGAAGGTAATGCGGTTAAACTAAGCTTTTATCACGTAACGCTTGAAGAGCGTGATGTCAGCGTTTTATTAAGCCGCGACGCTAACGGTATTTATCGCGGTTTTGTCGAAGAAGATCTTGATGGTAAATGGCGCGTATCGCTAACCCCTATTGATGATAGCTGGAAAATACAAAATACCATCTATCTGCCCCACTCTGGCAAAATGAAATTCAATCCATAATGGCCAAGCACGACTGTTACCATTGCGGCTTGCCTATTGCGGGCTCAGACGATGGAAAATTTACTACCGTGATATTAGGGCAGCAACGCGACATGTGTTGCCCTGGATGTTTAGCCGTGGCCGAAGCCATCGTAACCAACGGTCTTGAAGACTATTACCAGTTTAGAACCGAACCAGCGCAAAAATCAGACGATGGCATTCTAGAGACACTCGACAAGCTCAAAGTGTATGACGACCCTGCTCTTCAAGAAGAATTCGTTTTTGATGAGGGGCAAGATAAGCAGATTCAATTAACCCTTGAAGGTATCACGTGCGCTGCGTGTGGATGGCTTATCGAAAAGCAGTTGTCAAAAGTAGAAGGGATAAAGCAAGTCGCGGTAAACGTCCAAGAGCGCCGCGCTTTAGTTACTTGGTCACCTTTTCAAATCAAGCTTAGTCAGATTCTTTCTACACTAAAACGCATTGGTTATGTTGGGTCGCCATTTCACCCCGACGAACACGAAGCCAGTTATAAACGCGAACAAAAGACTTTTCTGAAAAAGCTTGGCCTAGCAGGCATTATGACCATGCAGGTGATGATGCTGATGACGGGGCTGTATTTTGACTGGTTTGGCGCTATTGAATTAGAAACCCGACAGTATTTTTACTGGGTTGCCCTTACGCTTACTACACCTGTGGTGCTGTATTCAGGCAGCACTTTTTATGTGGGCGCCGCCAATGCGCTAAGCGCAAGAACGGTTAATATGGATGTACCCGTTACGCTCGCCATATTCGGTACTTACATTGCTGGAATTCGCTCTACAGTATTAGAGCAAGGCGAAGTGTATTTTGAATCTATTTGTATGTTCATTTTCCTGCTGTTACTCAGCCGCTTTTTAGAACATCGTAGCCGTCATCGCGCCGCACAGATCTCTGCCAATATGATGCAGTATGTACCCGTTTCAGCCACCAAATTACTGCCGGATGGCAGCCTAACCGAGTGTCTGGCAAAGCAGTTAAGAATTGACGATGTGGTGCTGGTTAAGCCTGGTGAAACAGTCCCCATTGATGGGGTGGTAACCGACGGCAACGCAGCGGTTGACGAATCTATGCTTACCGGCGAGTTTAACCCCGTGCGTAAGTCGAACAGTAGCCCGGTATACGGCGGCACGGTTTGTCAAGATGGTACGCTAACCATTACGGTTACGCAGACCCTTAAAAATGCGCTGGTAAATCAAATTGTACGACTGCAAGCAAGTGCCATGGCGAGTAAACCTAAAGCAGCGCAGATAGCCGATAATTTTTCTCGCTATTTCGTTACCGCGGTATTGCTGATTTCGGCGTTAACCTATGGCTTTTGGGCGTATCAGGGTAGCGACGAGGCATTTTGGATCACCATATCGGTGCTGGTTGCAACCTGCCCTTGCGCATTAGGGTTGGCTACGCCATCAGCGTTAACCTGCGCTATGGCAAAATTAAACAGACAAGGTATTTTACTAAAACGCGCCGATGCGCTTGAACAAATTACTGACATTGACACCATCGCATTAGACAAAACCGGCACGCTCACAAAAGGCAAATTTACTATTTCAAATGCCTGGTACGCTGACGGTGTGGATAGTAATAGTGCGCTATCAATTGCCCGCGCTTTGGAGTCACGCTCTGAACATCCGATTGCCAAAGCCTTTAGCGACGATATAGCCTTTAGCGACGGTGTAGCCCTAAGCGAGATTTCTGCCTCTAGCGGCAGTGCTGACGCTATCGATAACACGGTACACAAAGTGACTAATTTTACCGTTACGCCAGGAGGTGGTATCAGCGGTGAGATCAATGACACGTTGTTTTCTATGGGATCTGTAGCATTCAGCGTTCACGAATCACAGCTAAAACTCATTGAAGCGTTCCCTTCAGCTAACGTGTTTCTCACGGTTAAGGGGCGTATTATGGCGGCGTATGAAGTAAAGGATTCACTAAGAGAAGATACGCAAGAAACTCTCGATATATTAGCTGCAAGCCATACTCTCGCCGTTTTAAGTGGTGATACACAGCAAAACGTTAATGCGCTTACCGCACCATTGCCAATTTCGACCGCTAAAGGTGGCCTAACACCTGAGCAAAAGTACGAAGCCGTTCAAGCTATGCAGCAATCTGGCGCGAAAGTAATGATGATGGGTGACGGTATTAACGACGCTCCAGTTCTTGCCAGCGCTGATGTGGCAATTGCAGTGGGTAATGCCACAGACGTGGCTAAAACTGCCGCCGACGTGATACTGCTTGGCGATCAGCTGCTTTCTGTACCAGAACTTATTCGAACTGCGCACCAAGTGAAGCAAAAAATAAGGCAAAATATTGGCTGGTCGGTAGGTTACAACGTTTTGATCTTACCTTTCGTCGTATCAGGCCTACTTTCACCGTGGATGGCTGTTGTTGGTATGTCGTTAAGCAGTATCATTGTGGTCACAAACTCAACGCGACTCTTGAGCAAATAGCATGAGTATTATTTACGTATTAATTCCAATCGCCATCATCATTGTTGCCGTCGCTATCGTGATATTCTTTTGGGCGGTGAAAACCAATCAATTTGAAGATTTAGATCGCCAAGGGTATAGCATACTGTTTGACGATGATCTTCCGCCAGAAGAAAAAAAGCTAGCTGAGCAACGCAAGCAACTTCAAGACAGTAAAGTAGACAAAAGCCAAGCGCCACATGGAAGGGATTAACTACTTCTCTGCCTTTCTTATCGGCTTAGCCGGCGGAGTTCACTGTGTGGGAATGTGCGGTGGAATCGTCGCTGCGCTAAGGATGGTATCGCCTAAAGGCGCTTCAGCACTACCCTATACCCTTGCCTATAACATGGGACGTATGGTGAGCTACACCATCGCCGGAGCAATAACCGGGGCAATTGGAAAAATTGCAGCAGATTATATACCTCTTGCCAACTATGCCCTTTCCCTACTTAGCGGAATCATGTTGCTTCTACTGGCGTGTTATTTGGGTAAGTGGTGGACTGGCTTAACGGTGCTGGAAAATGCTGGTAAAGGCCTATTTTCCAAAGTCCAGCCGCTTTCAAAACGCTTTTTGCCATTTAAGACCCCTTTAAGTGCATTGCCTTATGGTTTTATTTGGGGTTGGCTTCCTTGCGGTTTGGTGTATTCCACACTTACCTGGTCTCTCGCAGCGGGTAATGCGCTAGAAGGCGCAGCTATTATGTTCTTCTTCGGTTTGGGTACATTACCCACCTTACTCGCCGCAAGCGCTGGTAGCCAATATATTGTTCAAAGTTTTCAACATAACCATTTTAGACAAATTATTGCAGTAATAATGGCAATATATGCAGCTTATCTTATTCATAGCGCAATCGTTTAAAAATGGGTGTATTATTGTCGGGTATTCTTTTAGAGAGCGTGCATTATGAGCAAAGGAAGCCAATTTTCTATTCACTGTCAAAACTGTAGTTTCAGTCACTTATGTTTACCGGTGGCGTTAAACAAAACAGAAATCGAGTCTCTTGACGATATTATTGAACGCAAGAAGCCGCTTCATAAAGGTGACACGCTGATTCAAACTGGTGATAAATTCCGTTCTCTATTTGCAGTGAGAACCGGTTCATTCAAATCATTTGTGACTAATACCGAAGGTGAAGAACAGATTACCGGCTTCCACTTTCCTGGTGACATTATCGGTTTCGATGCATTAAGAGAGAACAAGCACCAAAGCTATACTTCTGCGTTAGAAACTGCCATGGTGTGTGAGCTTCCCTACGAGACCCTCGACGAAATGTCAGTGCAATTTCCAAAGCTACGCCACCAGATCATGAGTTTCATGAGCGCTGAAATAAAACAAGATCACGACATGATCATGCTTTTAAACAAGCGAACTGCAGAAGAGCGCTTACTGTATTTCATCTCACACCTGTCGCAACGCTTTGAAGAGCGTGGCTTTTCCCATAGAGAATTCCACTTAACCATGACGCGCAACGAAATTGGAAACTATTTAGGATTAACGATTGAAACGATTAGTCGTCTGTTAAGCCGTTTTCAAAAAGACAACATCATAAAAGTAGACGGCAAGCTTATTACTATTTTGGATTTCGATAGGCTAAACACCAAACTAGCGGCGCTTAACGGCCCTAGCGTTGTCTGCGGTTAGTCCTTTTTAAGTGTTAAATAAGGCGCGCACTAAGCGTAATGCTAGTCAGTTAAGCTGACTGGCTTTTTTCTTTGTGGGGTATTTAGTCGGTCTTTTCCTCACAACTCGTGGATAATACCTGTCAGGTCGTTTGTCAGGTAACTTCATCATCCTCAACGATTCCATCAGGTATTCATAGTGGACGGGCAGTTTGGTCACTGTGTCTGGGATGGTGGTCAGGAAGAAAACGATGATATGCCTCATGCATAGACCGAAGCTAAGCCGTGAGGGAGATAGCTCCGGCATATCTTTTACGGCATCAAGCATCATCACTCTAATCAGATTGTAGGCGAGTAATAGTCCCCACAGTTCCTGACGCACCATCTCAGATTTCTTGCTGCGAAGCGTCAGCTTTGCCTGATGTAACGTCTGTTTCATTTCCCTGAAGCCCAGTTCTATTTCCCAGCGTTGAACGTACACATCGGCAATCTCTTCGTAGGGGAACTGCATAGCATCGACCATTGAACTAAGCACGCGGTAGGTCTTTCCGTTTACTTCGTAGCTGGTCAGTCTCGCTTCGATGGTTTCAGGTAAACCATCAAACTTCTTCCGCGCCTGAGGCGAGGTCTTGAGGGTGACTACAGCATCATGTTCTCTTAGTTGATGTTTCACTATGTACTGTAAATCTTTACGGGCGGGCAGCATCCAGTGCGTATTAACACCTTTGGTCATCCACAGGTGCAGTAATCCCAGCGAGTAATATCCTCTGTCGAAGAGGGTTAGAGAGTTATCAGGGACTGAAGGAATAAGCCGCTCTGCAAGAGACATCTCTCCGACATCACGGCCGTCAAATTCACTGGCCAAAAGAAGGTGGCTAGACGTTTCCATCAGACTACACATGCGTACCTGCGGGTACGGGTTATCGCCCATCACATTCCGGTCACATCCGAATGCGGCAAGGTTCTCAGTGGTATCCTGGGCACGGAACATCACACCATCAACCGCCAGTACATTTAAACCACACCACTGTTCAAAGGCATACTCACCAAATGCCCGCTGTGCCATCAGCTTAAAGACATGACCGACAGCTTCTTCGCCCAGTCGCTGCCGGGCCTGCACCACTGCGCTGGGAGCAACAAACCTGTTTTTACCAGGTAACGAGATATCCAGTTTATTCGCGATATCCCAGACCGGATCACTACGAAACAGACTCATACCAACAATAGTAAATACGACCGAATCCAAAGGTAAGCGGCGACGTCTGACGGTCGCTACCCCCGATAAAGCATAAGCTTGCTGAAGAAGCTCAGGGTCAATTAAAGACATCAGTTTATTAATAGCATTCAAATCTTCTGCATGAGCAAATGTATCATCGAGGTTTGTAAGCAAAGACATAAAAAAAATCCGATACCAGAGACTGATATCGGATTTTGAAGTCTTAAAACGATCGGTCAACCGATCAGGAAAATATTCTTAACTGATCGGCATTACGCACTAAGCGCGCTTTTTTGTAACCTGTGTTAGCCACCTATCTACCCTTTCAGCGCCACGCCGGTTGCTCCATATTCAATTCGGTGGGTTCACTCATGGTCGCCTCGTAAAATTCTTGATCTAAAACAACTTACGTTTTTCCCAATGTCGTTTATAGTTAGTATTAGAAAGCTTCGATTTCGACAGCCGCTACTAAGTTTCGTAGTTAGGGGGACGTTATGATTGAGTGTAAACGAATTCTGGCCGTGGTAGATGCCGAGCGCGATAACCAACCTGCACTAAGCCGAGCTTATGAACTCGCTTCAAAAACAGGTGCTTCAGTTACCGCCATGATGGTGGTATACGACTTATCTTATGATATGACGACCATGCTTAGCCCGGATGAGCGCGAGTCAATGCGCGATGCAGTTACAAAGGAGCATGCAAAATGGCTTGCCACCCACTTAAGAGAACAAGGATTCACTGAAACTGATATCGTTGTAGAATGGAATAATCGTGCGTATGAGTCGATTATTTACTACACCCTAAACAATCAGATAGATTTAGTGGTAAAGGCAACCAAAAAGCACGACGATCTTGCTTCTGTTATTTTCACCCCCACCGACTGGCATTTAATGCGTAAATGCCCTCGCCCAGTATTGCTCGTTAAAGAGCACGACTGGCCAGAAGGAGGAGAGATTATTGCTGCAGTAAACGTAGGCAGTGAAGACGATGAGCATGCCGCACTTAACGATAAGCTCACCCTCATTGCTAACGACTACGCCTCTTTATTGAAAGGTAGCGTAAATTTGGTCAACAGTTACCCTTCTACACCACTTAATATCGCCATAGAAGTGCCTGAGTTCGACCCCGATACCTATCACGACGCGGTAAAAAATCATCATTTAAAGGAAATGCGTAGTCACGCATTAAAGTACGGTATTCCTGAGAACAAATGCGTAGTAAGAGAAGGCCTTCCGGAAAAAGTTATCCCGCAAGTGGCAAAAACACTGGATGCAGAGCTGGTTGTTATTGGTACCGTTGGCCGTGTGGGCATTTCAGCGGCCCTAATTGGTAACACTGCAGAACACGTGATCGACGAACTCAATTGCGATGTGCTTGCTATTAAGCCAGATGGATTTGTGTCGCCGTTGTCGGTGTAGTCTTTTTATCAGTACCACATAGCCCGTGTTTGCCGTTACTTAGCGGCCAACGCGGTATGTCACCAACAAATTTAACTTCACAAGCATGGTCTCGAAAAGCCGCTTTAATGTATAATGGTGGCTTTATCACAAACCAAGCTAGTTAATTATGAGTTTAGGCACAAACAGTGCTGACGCGTCGCCATTAAATGCTGCGCAAAGTAAGCAAAAGTACAACTTCAACAAACTTCAGAAACGACTTCGCCGCAATGTGGGTAAAGCCATTGGCGATTTCGGTATGATTGAAAACAACGACAAAGTAATGGTGTGTTTATCTGGCGGTAAAGACAGCTACACCATGCTAGATATTTTATTGTTTTTAAAGAAGATTGCGCCTATTCATTTTGATATCGTTGCGGTTAATCTTGACCAAAAGCAGCCTGGTTTCCCCGAACATATCTTGCCTGAATATCTAGAAAGCATTGGCGTTGACTACAAAATTGTAGAAGAAGACACCTACTCTATTGTTAAAGACAAAATTCCAGAGGGAAAGACAACATGCTCTCTCTGTTCTCGCTTGCGCCGTGGTATTCTGTACCGCACGGCAAAAGAGTTAGGTGCGACTAAAATTGCATTAGGTCATCACCGCGACGACATGCTAGAAACGTTTTTCCTCAATATGTTTCATGGTGGCAAGCTTAAGTCTATGCCGCCAAAGCTAGTCAGCGATAACGGTGAACACATCGTTATTCGTCCATTGGCGTACTGCACAGAAAAAGACATCGAGAAATATTCTCAGGCCACTGAATTTCCGATTATTCCTTGTAACCTTTGTGGCTCACAAGAAAACCTACAGCGCCAAAACATAAAGGCTATGCTTCAAGACTGGAACCGTCGCTTCCCAGGTCGTATAGAGTCGATGTTCCGCGCGCTTCAAAACGTAGCGCCTTCACACTTAATCGACAGCAACCTTTATGATTTTAAAGCTATAGCTACACAAGAAGGCCCGGTTGAAGACGGTGATATCGGGTTCGATGAACCTTCTTTCACTACAGAAAATAGTACGGACTTCAGTTATGAAGATAATGCTATTGAAGTAATAAACATTATGGAACCTAAGTAAATGAAAATTGGACTTGCGCTAGGTGCCGGTGCCGCAAGGGGCTGGACTCACATTGGCATAATTGAAGCATTAGAAAAACTCGGCGTAAAAATTGACGTTGTTGCGGGATGCTCTATTGGTGCCTATGTTGGTGCTGCCTACGCAAGTGGCAAGCTGGAAGGCTTGAAAGAGTGGGCCTGTTCCCTCAGCGACTGGCAGGTACTTGCTCTTATGGGCGTAGGACTTAGACGCGGCGGTATTGCAAGCGGACAGAAGGTTTTCGACAAGCTAGCAAGCGAGTTTTGTGAATCGACTTATGAAGACATGCTTAAGCCGTTTGCGGCTGTAGCTACCGACCTTTATACCGGCCGTGAAGTGGTGTTTAACTCTGGTCCTATCGGAGACACCATTCAAGCATCCTGCGCTATTCCCGCACTTTTTGCGCCTGTAGCACACGGTGATCGTTGGTTGGTAGACGGTGCCGTTGTAAACCCTGTACCGGTGAACTTATGTCGCCAATTAGGGGCCGATTTTGTAATCGCGGTTAACCTTAACGCCGATTTCCGACCACTTCGTCTTGAAAAGTTGAGACAAGATCATGAAGAAAACCAGCGCAAAACTGAGGACTTTTTTACAAAGAGTCAAAACGTACTACGCCAATGGTTCTCCCCTGACAACAAAGAAGAAAAAGCCCTAGAGAAAAAAGACGAAAAAGACAGCGTCTCGGCTGGCAATGTAAAGACTGAAGAAGGCATTGCTTCTGATGTGATTGAAAAAGTGGAAGAAGAGTTGACCGAAGTCCCCGCTAAAGTGAACAAGCGAAACCCGCCTGGAATTATGAGCGTGATGAGCAGTTCACTTGAGATACTTCAAGCTCGCGTCACACGTTCACGTTTAGCTGGCGATCCGCCAGACATTCTTATTGAGCCTCAGCTTACCGACGTGGGTATTATGGAATTCCACAGAGCCGAAGAGCTATGCGCGAAGGGCGAAGAGACCATCGCGCGGTTAGCAGAGCAAATTAGGTATCAGCTTCTTACCTAATCCCAAATATGCATCTAGCTTGAAGCCATAGCGGTAACACGTAGCGGCGCATGAGGCAGTGTTAAGCCTTTTGCGTCGTTGATCCAATCTTGTTCTAGATGCAACACGCCGTTATTAATTTGCACACCTTGTGGTGTAATGAAATCTAAATTCTTGTCATCAAACTGAATCATCAAGCCCTTTACCGAGGGCATCATGAAAGACAAGAAGCTTCCCATTTCATTAAAGAAAGCTTCGTACTGACCATACAAAAACGTAAGGTCGTCTTTTGTGTAATACTGCTTAAGATATTCTGGTTTGGTTTCAAGTTGTACCGACATATCACACACGTTCGCGCGTTCGTTTAAATCGATGCGAACCAGAGCGTTGGCAAGTTTCAGGGCCTTTTCGGTAGGCACCGTGAATCGTCCTTCATCACTCACTTCTAAGGGCATTGTTTTCTTATCGGTTACGATAGACGCTCCGTTAACTTCACATAAACGCCCTTCGCCAACACGAACAAACCCGAATGCAAACTGAAGCGCTTGGGTATCTTCATTATCCAGCTTTTTAACATGGCTATAGAAACGGCTGTACTCAACATCTATCGTTTCAGCAGCAACGGAAGAACTGCCTACACCAATAAACAGAGATGAAGCAAAAAATAAAGCAGCGCGTATCATTCGGATAAAAACTCCTCGTTAAATAGGATCATAGTTTGAAGCTCTTCAACATAAGCGGCTCCTCGCTCAGAGTAATTCATTAGCCCTTCAGCTAACGCAACACCAGTAATAGGAATTTGGTTTGCACGCAGTCGGCTGCGGATCTCTCTTAAATCCGCATACGCGTCGTGGCGGTTTAAATTTCGCATATAGGTGTACGTTGCACGCGACAAACTGTCGAATTTGGCAACTTCATGAGATGCCCCATCGTTTCGACGGTTCGGAACAAAGCCACACCCCTTAGAGAAACACCACAAGCCAAAGAAGTTATAGCCCTTTCTTGCGAACCGGCTGGTGCCCCAAGCTGACTCATTCGCGGCTTGCACGAGCACGAGTTCGGCTGGTAGAACATCAATCTTTTGTAGCAAAGCTAGCAATTTTGATTTTAGCGGCTGCGTTGGCTTAACTCGATATTCCTCTTCTAACCATTCAAGCCTTGCCATATCTTCTTCAGAGAGCGTTTCGTTAGCTAACGCCTTTCTGTATAAGGTTTGTACGTAATGTCTAAGCGTGAGTAGATACGCATTCTGCTTCTCTATTTCGGGGCGTAAATAGTTAAAAAACGCCTCTTTCTTCTCTTTTACATCTGTATAGGCAGAGAAGTTAGGCACCGGCTTTTTAGCTTCAACCGTTTGCGGTATATCTAAAATATCCGGTTCGTCCTCAGTAAAAATTATGGCGTTAATGACGATTACCGCTAATACGCCTAACGTAATAAGAACAATTTTAAAGGTTTCACGCTTATGCATCGAAGCTAGACTCATTCACATCGTTTTCAGATGCTTCCGTGCTTACTCCCTGCTCGCCAATCAGTTCCTGATAGAGCAAGCCCATCATACTAAAATAAAAAGGTAATACCCAAATAAGTGAAAAGCCCAACGTTAATGGCACCGACACAAAAAGTAAAAAGAACACACCAAATATGCTGGCAATTTGAGCCCAGTATGCATTAAATACGCGACACGACAGGATGATCGCGCTAATTGGCGTTAACTTTCTGTCAGCAACCAACATAAGTGAAAAGGACGATGCTAAATAAAAATAAACGCCGGGTATAATAAGCAACATCATACCTAGTTGAACAAGAATACTGTTTACTAGCTGAGTTAGCGCCAGCAAAAATATCAAGGGGAAAAACTGGAATACGGTAAATACTGAAGTTTTAGTGCCGCGGGCAACAAAAACGCCCATCATATACAACCCCGTCAACAGCGGGGCAACGATGCAGATTGCACCAATTTCTATGATAGACTGATGCTCGAATACGTAGGTTCCATCGTCATTTATTGTGATGTACTGCTGAGCAAATACACCTAACACGACAAACGTCAAAAATAGAACAACACTTCCCTGCAGCAATGATGAAAAGTTTGCCTTTGTTAAACCGGCAGCGCGGCGCAATAGACCTTTGGTATCAAATTGATACTGTTTAGACAACGTATTGTTCAGGCGGTCTTGGTTTACGTCTTTCACACAACTCTCTTATCTTTTTGAAAAATCGGCGCGATTATACCAACTCACAAAAACAAATGCCTGTTTGTAAGGTAAACAAACGTTAACCTAGTACTAATTTCGCAGCTAAACCAACGAGTAGCACCCCCATCGCACGGTCTAACCAATACCCTTTTTTACCAATAAGCTCAGCTACTTTACTGGTGCTCAAAAGGTATGAAAGAAAACAGAACCACAGTCCAGTAGCTATAGCTAAGTAGATACCGTAGCCAAGTTTCACTGTAAATGGGGTATCAATACTAATAATTGCAGTAAACAACGAGAGGAAAAATAGCGTTGCTTTTGGGTTTAGTCCATTTGTGAGAAAGCCCATCCAAACTGCGCGCTTTGCAGATATGTGGGATGTTTTCTTTTCAGCGTTAACTGCCTGGTCCTGCTTTACAGGCCCGCTTCTAAGCGCACCAAACGCAAGGTACAGTAAATAAGCTGCGGCGGCATAGCTAAATGTGGTGAATAACCATGGAGTAGTTGCAATAACCACACTAAGCCCCACTAACGAGTAAGCCACATGCAGTAATATAGCTAAGCCAATCCCTATACTGGTGTACATGGCGATACGTCTGCCATAGGCCACGCTGTTTCGAACAACCACCGCAAAATCTGGCCCTGGGCTAGCAACAGCCACAAGGTGTACCAACGCAATGGTAAGAAACTCATTCATATACTGCATGTTATGCGCCTCCTACAGCGCGTACTTTGACATTAATTGATCAACCCATTGTGGGACGATGTGAGAAGCAGGGCCTGTTAGCGATTCATCGAACAATGCATTAGTTACGCCCGGCTCCAAATTTGCCTCTATGGTGTGTGCGCCGCTTTCTTTAGCGATCTGAACAAAACCCGCGGCAGGATAGACATTACCTGATGTGCCAATAGCAATAAACACATCAGCCTTTGAAAGCGCATCGTAAATCTCTTCCATGTACATGGGCATTTCACCAAACCACACGATATCCGGTCGTAAGGTTACTCTGTTGCAACACGGGCATTTAGTGGTGTGATCAAAACTATCACTCCAGTCAAAAGTTTGCTGGGTTATAGCGCAGCGCGCCGATAGCAGCTTGCCATGCATATGGTAAACAGACTGGTTTCCACCGCGCTCATGCAAGTCATCCACATTTTGAGTAACCAACATCAGGTTGCTACCGAACGCTTTCTCAAGTTTGGCCAGCGCCTCATGCGCTGCATTAGGATTCACGTCGTCTTGCTGTAACTGCGCACGTCGAGCGTTGTAAAAGCGATAAACTAAGCTAGGATTTTGTTCAAAAGCCTCTGGGGTGGCCACCTCTTCTACGCGATGATTTTCCCAAAGGCCGTCATTATCCCGAAATGTCTTTAATCCAGATTCAGCGGAAATCCCCGCACCGGTAAGAATAACAATATTGGGTAGAGATTGATCAGATGGCATCAGGTTGTTCTTACTCTGTAGTTATAGAGCTAATTATACGATTAGCATGTTGTATATTTACTTAGTTAAAAGCCGCGACGCTTTACATATCTTTGACCACAGGATATTGAGTATCAGCGCCCCACTCTGACCAAGAGCCGTCATATACTGAAACCTGAGTAGCGCCGCACAATAATGCCGCCACACCAATTATGCAGGCGGTAACGCCAGAACCACACGTACAAATAATGGGTTTGCGTAAATCGATATTAGCGCGGTCAAAAACAGCCTTAAGCTGCTCAACTGGCAAAAAATGCCCGCTTTTGAGTAAGGTGTCAAAAGGAATATTAAACGCACCAGGCATATGACCTGAACGTACTCCTTCACGAGGCTCTGACACTTCTCCTTTGAATCGCGGCGCGCTGCGCGCATCAACAAGTTGTGCTTCAGTATTTATTGCCTGAAGTACTGCACCGGAATTTGCGAACCAACCAGGCCTAGGTGTAGCTTGATAGGTTAATTTTCCGTATTGTTGTTGTTCTGAAACCGGCAGCGCTGCTTTTTCCCATGCAGGCTGCCCGCCATTTAATATATAAACATCTTGGTGGCCCAACGCTTTTAACATCCACCACACTCTTGGCGCAGAATATATTCCACGGGTATCGTATACCGTAATAGGTGTATTCGCTGTTATGCCCTGATTACCAAGATAAATAGCAAGGTCATTTGCAGAAGGCATACTGTGAGGGAGACCTGTAGTGTGATCGCTACCTTCACTATCTAAGTCAAAGTCGACTGACGCAGGTAAAACCATTGCCGTGCGCGTATCTGGTGTTTTTGAAACGGGGTCGTCCATTAACGCTCGTACGAGCGTTACCGGCTTTTGTTGCATTACATTGGCTAATTCACCAACTGAGAGCAATACCGATGCCATTACATTCTCCTAAAAGGCACCCACATCAGTGAGTGCCCTGTAATACCCCGATACAACAAATCGGTACGTATTCAAACACATTACATAGTTAGCTAACCAACTAACCTATGTTGCGGATCTACTTAGCTAAGAGCTGCGATAGCCGCGTCGTAGTTCGGCTCTTCAGTTGTTTCTGCAACTTGCTCTGTGTAGACCACTTTGCCTTCGGCATTGATAACCACTACCGAACGAGACAGCAGCCCAGTAAGCGGCGCTGATTCAAAGGTTACACCATAGTCATCACCAAAGCTTGAGCGGAAAGTCGAGCCTGTAAGTACATTTTCAATACCTTCAGCACCACAGAAGCGACCCGCTGCAAACGGAAGATCTGCCGATACACAGATAACTGTAGTGTTATCCAATTTTGCTGCTTCTTCGTTGAATTTACGCACAGACATTGCACATGTTCCCGTGTCGATAGAAGGGAAAATGTTTAATACCACATTTTTTCCTGCAAGCTCAGACAGTGTTACTTCACCCAAATCTGCTTTCACTAATGTAAAGTCTGGTGCAGATGTGCCTACTTCAGGAAGCTGACCCTTTGTCGTAACTGTATTGCCTTGAAAAGTAACTGATGCCATTCGCTTTCTCCGTGTTTTGTTAATATGAAATAGTGGATGTAAAACAATACTTTCGCAAATAAAAGTGACGCTTTTTAAATGTTACTTTTAACCTGCGACTCTGCAAACGCAAGCTTATGCTGCAAGTGCGGCTTACCTTTTAAATATTCCCGTCTAAACACACTGAAATAATGCGCTAAGGTTTTTGCCCCTTGCTTCTGCTGCGCAAGGTCTAAAACGCTAATACCAACTTCAGCAGTACAGTGTTGGAAATCATGGGTAGATTCGCGTAGTAAATAATCTGACGCTACGTCCATACTCACGCCCAACACAGGAAAGTCATGCAAGTAAGGGCTCTTCACGAACATTTTTTTTGCTTCACGCCACGTTCCATCCAAGAAAATAAATAGTAACGTTTTCCCAGTATTCAATGGTGGCGTATCAATACAACGTTCAACTGCAGCATATTCGTGTGGAAATACCACGATAGGAAAATATTTTTCGTTGCGAAGTAACGCCAATAGCGCCTCTTCTGGCTCGGTGCGCTTCCACAAAAATGCGTGGTTATCTTTAACCACGTCCGCAATTAAACGACCGGTATTAGTAGGCTTATAATATTCGCCTTTGTACATCAAGAACAAAACCGCCACATCAGTGCCAGCCTCAGGCTTAAATTCACAAATACAGTTTTGCGTTGGAAGCAGACATGCGTCGCAGCGAACTACTTTACTCCCACGAGCGTGGAATGGACGTTCAGCACGAGATAACTCGTCTAAACGAAGTGACATAACAGAATTCAAGATAGTACGTCTTTGCCAAAATTTTTATGGATTTTACCATAGTAATTTGTGATAAAAGAGCGCAATTATCTCATCAATTTTTTGATTTAAAGTTTGGAAAATTGGGAGTAGATAAATGGTGCCCGGGGCCGGACTTGAACCGGCACGCTGTTACCAGCGAGGGATTTTAAATCCGTATGAACAGGGCAGTAAACATATAGGTTAGATCAGCATTGTTCCTAACAAAAGCGCTTGTTTAAGTGTTTGATTTGCCGTATTTGGCCCAAGTTCTGTTAGGAAAGGTATGGAAGACTCATTAATTAAATTTAGCGACCCTTACAACCTCAGTTTTATTATTGAAGACTGGGGGTAATTTTTCACCTTGCCCGTTCCATACAACCAGCTGATGAAAATGTGGACCTAGAAAATCAGAAGTCATCACGGCATCATCAATTCTAATCTCGAAATTATCTCCAGTTACCAAAATTCCCGAACCAAGAGTTAGTCTAACCACCGGTTCATACTTATAGTTATAAATTATGTATTCCGCATCACTGAAGCTAGACGCGGGGATTGCTTCACCGGTCACATCATCAACGATAGGTACAGAAATAACATTGTCTGAGTGCTGGTAAAGCAAGTCCTTCATTGGTTACTCTCCTTTGGCGAATGTGAGTCGCGCTGAGTTAACTCTCGCTGTACCGTCATTTGCATAAGTTTCTGGTGCCGTGTCTAGCACATCACCAAAAACAAAAGTGGCCCCATTCCATACTGAGAAGTGAGAAACGGTATCACCTGCCGATACGGGAACATCAACCGCGCTGGCTAGGTCACGGTAGCCGTTGGATGCTGCGGCGTATGTTGCTGCAACGCTAGCGCCTGCAATTTGGTTACTCGTTCCATTTGCACCAACTGGGCCAGAATGAAGTTTAAGTGTATTCAATGTTTGCGCGTCTGCTGCTGCGTTAAGCGCTGCTACTGTAATTTCCATTATCATTTTACCTTGCGTTGTGGGCTACTTAACGCGCCCTTGTATTGTGAGAGATTTGACTCGGCCTTGGACGACAATTGGCGCTTTTACGCGGCCTTGAACTGTCAGTTCGTAGGTTTCTACATTGCTTTCGGCATTAAAGAAGGTGCCAGAAGCTGTTGCGACAACACGCGATGCGCCTGATAGCGTGACACGTTTAAGCACCGCTGCTAGTGTGGTGACTCGTGTTATAGCATTACCTGTAATGTTTGCTATCTTGCTGAGCAAGGATTGCGTTGAAGTAGACACTGTTGCGTTACCACTAAGT
Organism: Alteromonas sp. DY56-G5; assembly: GCF_041414725.1. Classification (NCBI taxonomy): domain Bacteria; kingdom Pseudomonadati; phylum Pseudomonadota; class Gammaproteobacteria; order Alteromonadales; family Alteromonadaceae; genus Alteromonas; species Alteromonas sp. DY56-G5. The sequence continues at coordinate 29,488 of NZ_JANHZQ010000006.1, forward strand.
AGCGCTGTTTTGCTCGCCTGCGCAGAAATTGACGCAGTGACATTAACGCTTCCAGAAACTATCCCGACTTTCACCGCCTGCCCTGAAGCGCTTGCCGTAATTAATGCGCCACCTGAGAAGCTATGTATTTCTAGATCCCCGTCGATGATAGATGCGCTAGCCGTTACACTGACCGTAGCTTGCCCGTTAAGCGACACAAGTTTAGATGCGCTGGATTGTGAGGTGGCGATAACACTTGCTGTGCCGTTAAATGTATTAAGCTTTTCAAATAACGATACGCTTTGGGCGACAACAGTGACGCCGCCACTGACGTTGATTGCTTTAGTAGATGATGCAGTTGCCGAAGCAGTAATGAGCGCCTGCCCATTGTGATGTGTGATTTTTCTTATTTGTGCAAACGATAATGCGCTGACTATTGCGTTGCCCGAAAATTCGTGAAGTTCTGTTTCGGGCTCTGGCTCACCGCTAGTTAAACTGATTGTTGGAGTGCCAAAAAATGATGCGGGGTCGGATTGGTTGGCGTATTCTGTGGCTATAAAAGATTGCGATAAAAGCCCTATCCTAAACCTAACCTCATCTATAACACCGTTTATGGGCGATGTTGCAAAGTCTGCGCTACCCCCTACCTCGAAATTGGCATGAAGGTTGACGAACCCAGAAGCTTCTGAGATGGGGTTGCTTGTTACGAATGTGCCATCTAAATACTTTTCACTTCCATCTAGTGCCTCACCCCCTGCGCTACCATTAGCCCAAAGCCCGTGCAGCATGTGTGAAGATGTGTTCGCAGAGTTACCCCCCACACCGAAACGCTCAGACCTGCCGTTAGGTGCTAAAATAAAAGTGTCGCTTTGCCCTGATACCGTATCATCGTTATCCGCCATCATCCAAGACGCAGCAATTGCAGAACCATCATCTATGGTTGAGCCTATAATGCTTTGGTTTGTTGTAGGAGGGGAGCTTAACTTTACATTCGCCTGATACGTTAAAGCGGTCTCTGTATTGCCTTGAATTCCAGATAAATTGCCAGAAAGCCCAACCCTCCCCGCTGAACCATCAAAAGCAAAAGATTGCCCATACCCAAAAGCGCCCGCAGCATTTGAGACAGACCCCGTGACTGATGCATTTGACTGATTGCCTGAGCTATCTACTATTGCGCCAGCTATATCTTGCCCATGCCACACAAGCAGGTAGTCGCTCCAAACCGCATTCCTACCAAAAGGGTCTGTAACGGCTGGCTGTGTTTCGCCTGCTTTACCTATGAATACGTATAGCTCACCCGTACCCGCATACGTGGCTTTACGAGTCCATATGACACACGTTTGGGCTACGTTATCAAGCGATATAATCTCAACAGGTAGTTGATTCGTACCCGTTACATCGGTACATATACGAACATCGCCACCACCATTTTGCACCGCGTTCCAAAATGTATTTTGGTCAGCCGTAGACAGTTTAGCAATCACCCCTTCGGTGATTACAAGTGTTTGACCACTCGTTGCCGCTGATGGTGTATAGCTTTCTGGTAGAGTGAGTACATGACTCCACTGGCTAGGCGTAATTGCCATATCAGATTAACCTTTCGCTAAACTCTGACAGGTCGATATTGTACTTTGCAATGTAGTCAGTAATAGAAAGTGTGCCAGCCTGCACCAGCTGCATGTCTTGGAGTTTTTGCGCTACTTCATTGAATGCTTGAGCGCTTGCGTTAAAATCAGGGGTAGCCACTGCAATTAATTCATTTGCGCCATTATCGTCGGGGTTTGAGTGCATATAAGCCTGTTGCTTCATTGCCTCGTCTGCGGCTGCATTTAACTGACTTATTGCATTTGATACTTTGCGTTGCGTCTCTTTGCGCTGCGTATTTAGATTTGAAAACTTTAGCTGGTCAAGTGACATATTAAACCTTTCTTTAATGTGTATTTGAGATTGATGTTTGGTGGCCTGATATTAACAACCACCGAAAGCGGATTGGGATTAAATGCTCCAAATACTCGCCATATTCTCAACAGCCAGTTCATGCGCCTCTTCTAAATCTGCGAGAGTCACATCAGTCATTACACCGGTGGGCGTATCGGCAAGCGACCATTGGATATTGGTTAAATCTTTGCGCTGTGCTGCTAATATGGCATTTGCCATGCGAGAAATGCTTTGCTCATCGGCATCGTATTGATTACCAAGAGAAGTGGTTACGATGGCAGTGTCTAGAAGGTGTTGGCGGTTGACTTTGAATTGATTGATTTGCTCTTGTTGAGCAATGGTGTCTTTGTCTTCTTGCGTAAGGCGCTGAATAGCGATTTCGCCGGACTGTTCTTTAAATAATAGGATTTGCCATACGTCTATTGTATTTCCATCTGAATCTAGACGAGTAAAACCTTCGCGGATAATACCAGAGTGATCTGGCAACCCCTCACCTTCATTCCACACCCAAGAAATAGAGCCGTCTTCATTCTCTTTGAATGTATCTACTTTTGAAAAGTCATCTTCATTTTTAAATGTGAGCATTGTTATCGCCTAGAAGTTAAAAGTGATTGAGTTACTAGCGCTATTTGTCACCAACTCGGCAAATTGACCTCTTGTTAATCCTGAAGTGGAGTATTCTAATATCGCTAGCCTGTTGCTCCCATAAGGGCGAAGAGATAACTGCGCGCCAGTAACATTTTCGCTTACGTTTACATTTCCATTTACTTTTAGTGTAAACGTCCCTACCGCTGTTATTGACGTTGCGTCAAATTGCGAATTTAAAGGAATGTAGAACCTCACCAAATTTTCAGATGATGCAACACCATGCGCAAGCACATCCCCATTATTCCCGCCTTTAAGCGTGTTTAAATTTATATTTCCGCTATGGTAAATTTCTACCCAATTTTGCCAAGTGCCGCCGCTTTCTTTACTCCTAATAAACATGCGCTCCGCAGGAGTTTGATTAAAAGACTCAATAGCAATTTGCGTTGCAGCATTTTCCGACGCCTTTATGTTTTGAACATTGAAAAGCGAACCCGTAAAAGGGATGCCAACGGCAGACCCTGAACTGTTTCGATAGAATCCTGTAGCATTTATTTCATCGAAATTATTGGCAATAGTCGCACTCAAACCTAAACCGAAAGCACCAACTTCCATTACATTGGAAGAATTCTCTCCCACATTTCTAGTGGCAGCACTTCCCGTAAACCCCTTGGTAACAACATCATCATTAGCGCTTGGTGAAGCGGATTTAATTCTGCCGTTAGAATCGCGCTTTACGAAGCTATTAGCTGTAGCGGTGGCGCTTGCGCCACCTACTAAGCTTTGTATTTCAGTGATTAACTGTTGCGCTGCTACTCCAGCTGATGCGGCCGCAGCTGCACTGGGTTTAATCGTGGCTGATGTAGTTCCGGTGCTACCAGGCCAATTATTGTAAAGTGTAATGGTGTTACCACTTACCGACTTCACCTCTACCGGTTCGTTGTAGTTGCCGGCGGTTAATGATGAATTAGCTTTTACACTATCCAAGCTTGGCCCTGTATTAACCGTTACTGTTTTACTGCCATTAGTGAAAGACAGGCTTGAACCTGTCCAAAATGTTGCTGTCATAATTAAGCCGCCATTCTATTTTCTTCGGTTCGAATTGCTAAGTCGTAGGTATCGAGCGATGCAGCCGTACCAGTAAATTCAAATTTGTAGGTGTTGTTGCCAGGTTGAGGAGAGGTATCCCGAGCTATGATGGTTGCATCTGCGCTTTCAGTTACAGAGTACGAACCCGCTTCATACTCAGCTACGCGAGTAGCTTTAATTTCGCCACTCTTTATGGTTGTGGAGTTTCTAATTAGCCGCCAATTAAGAGTTCTCGTTCCATTGCTAACCTGTGACTCCGTTGTAAAGAAATTCCTCACGTAAGCTGTAACTGTTATATCTACTGCATTACCAACGCTACCATTGTGCGAAACAGTTACATCGAAATCATCGTCTTCGTTATATCCTTTAATTGAAGATAGCCCCTCAATGAATTGCGCATTGATTAACACTTTTGCTGGATTACCGTTCTTCGCTTTTTTAATTGCAAAAACCGCATTTGTGTCGTTTTGAGAGCCTTGACCTACCCACCCAAGATAGGTGCCATCATCGCGCCATATTGAACGAAATCCAGTTCCAGAGGATGATATTAACGCCCCGCCCTGAACTGTTCCTGTAAACGTGCCTGATGCACCGCTAAGCGAGCCACTGAATGTGCCGGTAGCGCCATTTAAGGCGCCGCCAAAACTTCCCGTAGTGGCATCGATATGCCCAATGAACACATAACGCCCGTTAGTTGTATCCCAAAAAACTACAGGGTTCCCCTCATCATCAAGGGTTACAATTTGCTGAGCTTGGAACGCTATTTGAGAAACATCATTTTGACTATCAAGGCTAATAGCTGAAACCACGCCATTTGCATCAGTTCGTAGGAGTATGGACGCGCGTATACCCTCTATATCGCCTTTATTATCAGTAGCGAGCGATAAACTTGCTGAAGCATTATTTTCAGCGCCAGATAAACGGGATTCGATAGCTGTTATAGAAGACTGGGCGCCATCCGCTTTGCTTTCTGCACGTTGCGCTATGGTGTTAGTAGCACTTAATCCAGTGGTGGCATTGTTTACTGTATTACTGAGCTGGTTAACTGCGTAGTTAGCAACATCAGCGCCTTCTTTAGCGTTATCCGCAGTAACTTCAATCTGCTGAGCAAAGGTAAATAGTGCATCGTTACCTTTTTGGCTATCTTGCACTTTTGCCTGAACACCACTGAACGCGGTGGCGGTTCCATTCGCAGTTGTTTCAACAGAGTCAAGGCGGGATAGTGCTCCGGTCAAGTTGCCACTCAAACCCGATACGCTAAGGTTTAATTGCTCTATTGCACTGGCATTACCCTCGGCATCTGTCTCAACCTGAGATAAGCGCTTATTGGTCGCAGTTATAGCATTACCGTTTGATAGTGTTACCGCTTGTAACTCACCAATATCTTTAGCGAGCGAGCCTTCAGGAGAAACATCAATCTGAAGTTGGTTAACCGCTAGTGCAAATGATTGGTTGGTTTCCGCTTCATCCATATAAGCGGATAAGTCATTTACTGCCTGCTGCAGAAGTGCTGCTTGCACATCGTAGGTTTGAATTTGTTGAGAAGCGAGCCCCGCAACCTGCTCGGTGATCCCTAAGCTGTTTACCTGCTGTTGCACATCGCTAATTGATGACTCAACACCTTCAATGTCTTGCTCAAAGCTTTGAACAATATCTTGAATAGTGCCGGTTTGTCCGTTTAGAAATGTGGCCGCAGATACAGCCTTCTGAATGACATTATTGTCAATAAGCTCTTGGCGTTTTGCTTCTAGTGCAATGATTGTGTCTAGTGCGTTGACTTTTTGCTCAACGTTACTAACCGTTATTGCATTCTCGTTAAAATAAGACGTTGATACACGCTGCGCTATCTCAGCTTCGTTGGCATTAATGGCTAATTCGGCAGCGTTAACCCTTGATGTAACATTAGCTAAGTCTTGCGTAGTGGCATCTGCTTTACCTATCGTAATAGATGTTAACTTGAACTCATCACTTGCATCAGCACCAAGAACCAAACGAACGCGGGTTACTGTACCCGAGTAGCTAGGCATTGCTGAAAAATCAATTAGCAGTATCGATGCTTCTTCTACGTAGTTAGCGTAAGTCTCAACTGAACTATCATCACGTTCGATGATAACAGTGCCAGACCAACCCGAACCGGATAAGCGCTGCAGCGAAACACGAATTAACTTGTTTTCGCTAGCTAGATAGTTAAGCGTATTATTCTCAATATCGCCGTGCGTAACCGTAATTTCGTTAAGGCCCGCGGTTAGCGTTCCGTTAACTGCTTGCCAGCCTTGGGCGCTATCGAAAAAGTTGAACGCATAGGCAGGCTCTAAAGCCGCAATAGACTCACTCACAATAGCTGTGGCTTTCGCGGTGATAATGCCAGGCACTAACGAAAGCTCTGAAGATAAACTTGTTATTGCACCTTCAGCCTCTCCGATGCGCTTAGAAGCAAGCTCGACTTCACCAGAAACCCCATCAATCTTTAACGAGGCTTCCGTGAATTTGTCGTCTGCATAGTTATAAGCGCGATTAACGATAAGGCCGTTAGACGGGTCACGATAAACTACAGCGTTGGTAAGTTCTTCACCCTGCTCTATCCGACGCGCCAGTTCAAGTTGATACGCTGCGTTTTCACTGATGCTTTGCAGTAAGAGTGCCTGCGCTGCTTCAGTGCTAATGCGTTCTTGCTGAACAATACTTAGCGTTTGTGCTTCAAAATCAACAAACCGGTTATCAATATCTTCTACACTTAACTTTAAGCTCTCGATATCGACTGTGATTGGCGCAAGGATTGGCTCAATGATTTCAGTGATAGGCTGTGCATCATTGTGCGTGGTTGCCTCAACCGATACCCAATCTGAAACGCCAAGAGGATTGTGTGATCTCACCCAAATCTTATAGTTGGTGATGGGTGACAAGCCAGAAAACGTGTAAGAAGCTGCTGGCCCCCTAATTAATTCACCAGGCTCTGTCGCATTCTCATCAGTAATGGTGTAATCAAACGATACCGAACTACCCGCATTTTCTAGCCACGGAATGACTTCAATATCGAAATTAGAAATATTGAGGTTGATACTTGTTGGTGGCGAAGGAACCTGCATCACAAGAGGTATTTCAGCCCAGCCAGAACGCTTACCCAAACCGCCCAATGCACGCACCTGAAAACGGTACTGGCCCATATCAAAGCCTGAAAGCTCTACAGAGTGAGAAGCAACACGCTCAGTTTGGACAATCACGTCACCTTTCAGTACACGGTAATCAAAACGCTGAGATTCAGATACCCAACTCGCCTTTACTTGAACAAAGTTGTCGTAAATGTGCTCAATGTTTAAGTCAGTGGGAACATCAGGCGTTTTGTTCGTATATGTAGTGTCTGGTAGTTCTGGCTTGTTACCTAGACCAAAGAAGTCATAAATATAAGGTTGGTGCTCACGAATAGTGAGTTTTACTTCTTCTCTATTTTCTTCCTTAGACTCAATTCTGAAAAGCTTTGCATCCCAAAATGGTAGGCCGCTCATGTATGTGACCGCAACAACGTCACCCACATCGTAGATTGTAGCCCACTTCGGTAATGTGATGTTTGTGCGAGTTTGCTGGCGCGAAACCTCTAAATAAGTTTTAGCGAACTCTAGTGCTTCGTAATAATTGCGGCAGGTTTTTAGTTCAACGCTTTCTTCACGTAAGAAACCATTGTCTTCAGCAAGCATTTGCTCGAAAAGCTCGCTATCAGGTTCAGGGTAAACCGCCTCTTGCTTACTTCCATCTGCTTCAGGGTCATAGTAAGTGACGCTTACACGGTTAAAGCGATTATTCTTGTTTCCTTCGGAAATCTTGCCCATTTGAAGAATGTCTTCTTCAAGAATGGGCTGATCAACAGGCGCGTTATCTTCTTCAATGATTAGCGTGAGCTGTCCATTGATAATGGGTAGCCAGCCGCGCATCGGCTTAAGTAGCGTATTAACGTTTTCTAAAACGGTAGCACTGGTGTCTAGTGCTACGTTACAGCTAAATAAATCCCTGTATACTCCGCTACCCAGCTGCTCCTCGACATCTGAATCACAAAGCGCTTTGGCGTAAGTAAATGAGGCGCTATTGATGTAAGAAGACGGTAAACCTTTGCCGTAAATACTATTGGTTAAATAGTCCAACAACGCTGTAGCTGGGTTTGAGTGAGTAGTGCCAGTTAAGTCTGCTGTGAGATTTGGCTCAGATGTGATGGCAGTTTCATCATCATGATACTCTAAGCGGATGTAAGAGCATGCTTTACCTTCGAGTTTGTCTGATGCTCTCCAACCTGCGCGAGTGAGGATTGGGTCTGAGTAGTTACCCATTCCGTTAGGGAAATTGCGAACGTGAACAGCACGCTTGTCACCTGCATAGAACGCATCATCGTTTGAAGAGTCTGGAATGTCATCAATATAGACTTCATCGATGCTCTCAACGGCTTCACCCCATACAACGATAATATGGAGCAAGTCATTTGGGTAATCATCATTGTCGTTATCGTTTGTTTCTTTAAAAACGATGTGACCTGTTTTCTTTTCAACTTTGCCGTATATCTTTGCGATGCTCGCATCAGTTTCAGCACTGGTGAGCTCTGCGCCTGGTGCTAACTGCTTTGGCGGGTCCGGCATCAACCAGCCAAACGCAAAGTCAAATACGTCGTCAAAAAAACCCATTTACGGCAACTCCGGATCAGGAAACTTGGAATATGTTCTTGTGGTGTCGTAACCGTAAGAAGCAGATGAAGGCGCTTTACGCCCCCAGTAAATTTTGCGTTTAGCTTTTGCTACGTGATCAAACGCGGTATCTGTTGGGTAATGGCGCTGCTGGCTTTTAGTGTTCGTTCTTGTGCCGGCTTCCTTGTCGAAATCAGCCCAAACCGAAGTGATGTTTGCCAGTATCTTCCTTTTTTCGGGGTCTAAGTCGCGAGCATCTAAAAGCCCTTCAAAGACATTGCTTGTAAAAATAAGGCCAAGGCTGTCGTAGTGCTGCTCATATATTGTGACGGGGCCATTCATCCAGCCTTCATTAAGAAACAGTGGAACGAAGCTATTTTCGTTAGCGTCTATCTCAATGCCGATATCGTTAGTCTTTGGCTCAGATGTTGATTCAATGTCATCAATACTTTCATCATCGATGTAGCCGGGGTAATAAGTGGCGCCTGCAAAGTCAACCTCGGTATCTGAGTCGGTGATATAAGCCCACTCACCATTGATTTGCATTTTCACAAGATAAATAGTTTTCCTCCCCGCGCGGTAGTTTTCCTTCAACCGTTGCAGGGTTATTGAATCCAGTTGCTTCATATTTGCTCGATTAGCTCAACGTAGTGCGAACCCCAGCGAGCCTTATCTGCTGTAGTGGCGTCACTGTCTCGATCTGTCATAGATACCTGAAACTCAACTTCAGAACCGTATTTGATGACAGAGGGGGCGAGATAATTTTGAATCAAGGTTTGAGTAAGCTTTACATCAACGTGGCCAGAAGAATTGGCGTTGGCATCCTCTAAAACTCTATAGGCTTTTTTACTGCCATTTATTTGAATGAAATCGCCAGCGATAACAGCGCCTGCTTCATTGGGCTGCGCTCCTGCCAAAACGACAGTGCCTGCACCTTTATTCGCGGCCTGATACAAATAAAGCCCTGTTTGGGCTTTATGTGAAATCATTGGATTAGGTAGTGCGAAAACTTCAAATTCGCCTTGGTAGCTATCAAGCATCGCATCGATGCGTGAGAACTCTCGATAAGGCTTTACTTGCGATTGAAGACTAAACTGGTAGTAAGGCTCTTTACCGCTTTTAGAGCGGTAACGTCTTAACCTAGCTTTTGGAATAATAGTGTGACTTATCAACTCGGCCTGAATTGATTCGAAATCATTAGTAGGAAACATTAACGCGGCCTTGAAAGTTGTGATTGCACTTTGCGTAAAAACGCTTTTGGTAACTTATCAACGCGGGAAAGCAATTCCTCTGGTGACATATTGGCGCCATTGAAAGTTATAGGGGCGCTAATGCTAATCCCTTCACCTTGTCCTCGTGTTAGGTCGATAACTTTTTCGCGCGGGTGAAGCATGGCTAACTTACCGCCCTTACCATCCATACCACCGATACGAGCGCCAGCGCCGGTAAAGCCACCACCATCGTATGACGCTATCGCGGCACTGGCCGTAAGAGCTGATATTGATGCTGCAATAGGTTGCGTTACCGCTAAAGCGGCTCCCATTGCGGCTGGTGCTGCTGGAGGGCCTACAACTGGAATCGCGGCGGTAGAGGCAAATGCGTTTAAGCCGGCCATTAGTGATTGCGCTTGCGCATTTAACGCTAAACCAGCGGCCCCCGCTGCTGCTGTAGATTTACCTATAGCAAATTGAACTAATTTGTATGCTAGCCATTGTGCAGCCATTTGACCAAGGGCATTAACAACGCTGCGCGCCATCCCTTGCATCACACCTTTAAACGCATCACCCAAGCTTTCACTATCAAAGATAACCGACTCTAAAGCGTTACCCATTTGGTTTGAGAAACTTTCAATAGTGAACGCGGATAACTCATCAAAACTAGTAAGATTGTTTTGGGCGGCTGCTAGCCAGTTATCCCAAAAAGACTGGTTACCTTCTTGAAGGTTTTCATAAGCGGTAAAACCTCGCTCCTCGAAGTTATCCCAGAACATACCAGCGTTCTCTGCCATCGACTCATCAAAGTTAAATGCGTTGGCGTTGATATCATCTATGAGAGCTAGACTGTTAAGAAAAGAATGTTCAACTTCCTTGGTGGCTTCTTCTACCTGTTTGGTAATTGGACTTGTGTCGATATTTGTAACCGCGCCAGATAAATCAAAAGGGTTTTCTAGCCCTTTAAAAATATCACCGGTTTCACCATAACCGAACTCATAGTCAATTGGCTCACCTTTAATTTTCCTGGTGAGCTTATCGTACTGATCAGATAAGTATTCGGCGCGCTGCGCTAACTTATCCATTTCAGTTGTATCAACGTCGGCACCTACCGCATCCTTGAACTGCAGGAAAGATAGTTTTGCCTCAGTGACGAACTTATCTATTTCAATAAAGTCACGTTCAAAGCGAACGATTGAGCCAGTATAAAAATCGTTTATTGCTTCGCCGATATCGGCTAAAGGCTCTACGAAAGCTGACGCTAAGCTAAACTTCAACTTTTGCCCTGCCGCTTCTAAGCGCGCCATTTCATCAGAGAGATCTTTAACCTTAGTTACATCGGTTTCCGATATAGCTAGGTTTAGATCTCTGTATTCTTGCGCTAAGTCATTTACAACTTTTCCGTTGTTTTCTAATGCAGGAATTAGAAGCGTGGCATCATTGGCAAGCGACTCCATATAGAAGACTTGCTCTTTGGCTGAAACGTTCGCATCGTCCATTGCCTTCTTAACAGCAATAAGGACTTCGCTGCTTGAAAGGTTTTTCAATGCATCAGCGGTCAAACCGACCTTGGGTGCAACTTGCTCGAAGAAGTCCTTGAACGGGCCTGCACCTGTAGCTAGGAAATCGCCCAACTTGTCTTGAACATCTTTCGAAATATCAGCGAATTTTTCTTGGCTGATATTGAACTGACCATAGGCGTAGCTTAGCGCCTGAAACTCTTCAACAGTAACACCAGCAAGCTTGGCTTGGGCATCCAACTCTTTCGCTGAGTTAACTGCACTACTTGCCATAACCGCAAAAGAAGCAGTAACGCCAGCTACCGCAGCTGCGGTAGCAACTGCCTGCTTCGTTACTGTTCCTAGCTTTGAGTTAATTGCGGTGAAAGCCTGCGCGGTTTTATCCTGCGCAGAGATAATAAATTCGTATTTACTCACTATTCACCTGATTATCAATTATTCGCATGGCTTCAAGGTATTTGTGCGGCTGTTCGAGAACACCACCTGACAGGCACAGTTGTCCCTGCTTGTAAAAGCCATAAAGATTTAAAAGGGTGTTACTTTGCGGTGTTACCTGACCAAGAGGGCAAATGCGGGTTGTTTCAAGTTTGCCATCTATTTTAAAATCCCATTTATCGTATGGGGCGGGGTTAGTTTCGTCGCAGTGCCTACCCCATGTGCAATTGTCGCAATTAAACGCATCTCGTTTTTTTGCAACTTCTACTGCGATAATTAGTTTTTTCTTTCGGCCTCGGCCAACGCTGATTTGGTGTAAATTGCATGGGCCAACTCTGTCATTCTCAATGCTGGTAACTTGGGAATGATGGCGGGGTTCTCTAATCCATAACGAAGTAACAACTGAACACCTGCGAACTTCATTACATGATTGCCACCGCGAATTTCAAAGCCATCCGTCATAACTTCACAGAACTGCAATGAGTTTAACGGCTTAATTCTATAACCCTCTTCGCCATGATTAAGCTGTCGCTCGTTTGCATCATTCAGAACAAACTCACCGTCATCGTCTTTTTGGTATTGACTGTTTAGGTAAACGGTTTCAACTGCTAGTGCTTGCATGATAAATCCTTACTTAAACTCAATAGTGAATTCGTCATCACCCAGCGTTTCATGGGCGCCATAGGTTAAGTCGTCAGTTCTTCGCTGATCACGCTCACCCGATGAAATATCTCGAATACCCACTTTGGCACTAACATTCCAAATGTTACCAGCCACTTTGCCAACATCACCTGTTGTCATATCCATGAGCTCACCGTTTTTAAACTTCGTTTCGAAGTCGATAACTGAAATCTTTTGAGCTTCTGGGTCAATTGATCCGTTCGGGTCACGCTTTGATATTTCTACTTGCGCATAGCCGTCTGCTTCACGAACATTGCCAGGTGTAGAAATGGTGTTGCCGAACGCCAGTGAGAAGGAATTAATAATGGCGTCATAACCGCCGATAGAGAAAGGAACTTCAATAAACGGGCGTGGAACAGTGGCGTTGTATGAGAGCGCAGGGAAATTTTGATCAACACGACCCGCATCTTTACCTGTAAACTCAAACTGAATAGTACCTAAACCGCCAGCTTCCGCGTTGATGGTTGCTGTACCTTTGGCACCCACAATCTTATTTAAGCGGCCATCCTGATAGTAGTAAATTGTGCACGACTCATGCCCTTCTGAAACAGGCTGATATACAACACTAGAGCCAATTGTTTCAGACATCCCGCAACAGCGTAATGCCTGACCAATTTCTGGGGCAACACCAGCAGTGCCAGAGCCTTTCAGTTCTGCGGTAAATGTAAGCTTTTTAAGGGTTCCCGCAAATATGGATTGCTCAGTAGAAATGGTTGGCTTGATAAGGGGGCGCTCAACCATTCGCAAACCTTCATTTGCGTAACTTAGCTCTGAAACCAAAATTGCATCAGCTGATGGATCTGGCGCGGCTTCAACACCTTGGGTAGTTTCAATCTTTAAGGCAATGGCCTCTTTAGTAGTAAGCATGCTCAGTCCTCTTTACTTTGCTTTTTTGGGGCCGGTGCCTTAGTGCTACCGCCTTTACGTGTTCTGAATTCGCGCTTTTTCATGTTTTCACCTACAAAAAAACCCGCTCGATGGCGGGTGAATTACGGGCAATAAAAAACCCGCCGAAGCGGGTTGTTATTAGTTAGTGCTGACTATAGTTTCGGACGTTTGCCAATCTTTCAGAACCCCATCTTTATCAAGGGTTACTATTAAGTATTGAACGGTGCTAGTTGCGCCACCTGTAAACAATCCAACAACTGGAATATATGTAGATGCTTTGACATCAGTATTAGTATGAGAGTAAGCAAGCATGCGCTCACCCTCAGAATTGTTTGTTACAGCAATAGGCTTACCAAGAGCAGCTAATACCTCACGCTCAGTAGTTTTGCCCTTTATAAAATGATTAGCTTTTGCCGTATCTATTGGCTTTCCAACTGAATAACAGCCTGCCAAAGCTATAGACAATAATAGTATTGATAGAAATTTCATTAACCTTCTTCCCTGAATAAAGTGGATTTTAAATATACGCCAATAATTCAAATGTTACAAACTAGGGTCTGCAACACTGGTTCTGTATCTAACAAGCCATGCAACACTAGTCACACTGTTGTATAAGTCAGAGTCATCGGAGCGCTTTGGTTCCTGCTGCCCAATGGGGTCGATTTCAGTAACGAAATCTAAACCAAGCGTATAATCTGCCATTAACGCTTTGTGAATTTCCTTTCTCACATTTTGCGCTAACGCATCCACATCTTCATCGGTTGAACTGATCGTTATATCTGTATAGACAGTTAATTCCCAATTGATAAACGCGCTATTTTTGTTAGCCACATCATCGGGGCCAATTAATACGCTTATCGATGGGTAATCGTGAGAGTGGCGAGCTCCCTTTGTTATCTCTTTTACAGTGTCATCTGCTACCAGAGGTTCAAGTGACGATATGATAGCGTTACGGATAACAATGGTTTTATGCACTCTTTAACTCCAAGTCCACTAACGGTTCGTCAATATCCGGTATATAAGTGACAACGTAACTACGATTACGAACCACAATAGAATCACCTTTTTTAAAGCGGACCATATCTTCTTTTTTAACAGAGAGCGTAGTCTTCCTAAAAAGACCCGCTTCTTCTTCGAATGTTTCATCATCAAAGATAGCCCTAACTTCGACGCCATTTATAAAAATTGGCTCACCGAAGTGTTCAAGACACTCATCACCTAGCGAAGCTAGAGCCTCTTTGAAATTAAACATCTAAACTACTCTTCGCCGTCTTCTTCGCTGTTCGCAGACTCTTTACTAACGGCCAAACCGTCTTCAATTAGCCCTTTCGCTACCGATTCAATAAGAGAGTGTGAGCCGGGCTTGAGAGGTTCTGCACCTGGTACAAGCTGAACAGTTTTAGAAAGGTAAACTTCCATCTTGCTCTCAGTTGTAACTTTTGGGGCGGTGCTATTAGCATCTTTAGCTGATGCTGATGAGTCTGTGCTATTAACATCTTTAACTGATGCTGATGAGTCTGTGCTATTAGCATCTTTAGCTGCGGCTGACGCCTTTTGCTTTGCTGTTTGAGCTGTCATAAATAACCTTTAGGCGGGCTTAACCCGCCTGATTGATAAATTAAAGGACCGTTACATCAACGAATGCATTTGGATCAGGCGTTACCATCAGGGGCGCTGATTGTGTCATAATGTACTCAACCGATGGGTCTTCTTGCATCCAGTTTTTCGGATAGCGAGAAGCTGAAACAATACCTTCATCGTTAGCGCGAACATCTTGGATTGCGCCATAGCAGCGAATACCCTCATAAGATGAGTTACCCAAAAGAATTTTACCTACTGGCATGTAGTATTCTTTGTTGCCCGTTTCAGCATCGATGTACTGTCCTGTGTAAACCCAAATCGCCACATCACCAAAGTAACCTTTAAAGCTAACTACCATACCAAGGTCTTTAGTGGCCGTTTCCATTTCTGAAGAACTGCCACGGCGAGTGTCTAAGTTGTCTTTTACAGACTTGAACGAGTAGAACTTAGCCCAAGCCGTTTTACCCATAACGATGGTGTTAATGTTACCCGTGGCATTTTCTGCCCAGTTGGTAATGTCATCGGTTGGATCGTAAGTTTCAGGGTCTACTGCATCCCATTTAGCGCCCGCTGCTAGAGTGATGCTGTTTTCAGGATTGCGGCCAAAATCAACTACTTGCTTTTCGTAGTCTTCGCCGTCAACGGTAACAGAACCAGTAAGTACGGCTTGTGCGGCCATCCACTCTTCACGAGCAGTAATTGCTTTGTCTTGGCGTTCAAGCAATTCTACAACTGTTGCTTGTCTTCGTTGGGCAGGTGTTAATTCACCCAAATAAGATTCACCGGGGCGGCGTTTCAGGTTGTTCGAAGGCTTTACGGCGTGCTTTGGCTTAACATAAGCAGGGGTGAATTTTTTCAGTTCACCACCTTTTTCCTTATGCACCTTGCCGGCAATCATCGGAGATACGAACGGCGCCATAACAACATCGTCATGGATTTTATCAAAGTGGATGCTTTCATCTGGCGAAGTTACAACGCTGCCGAAAAACAGACGTAGAAAGAACGGGTCAAATTTGCCCATTGTCGAAACAATTGAAAGCATTGTGCTAGTTGCTAGAGGGGTAAACATTGTGCGCGCTCCTTATAAAACGGCTGATTGTTTTTGCAGGCTGATTGGTGTACCTACAAAAGCAGTTAATTTTTTAGTGGCATCAAAGTTTGCATGCCAGTTCAATTGTTCAGGGTCGAATGTTCCCGACTTGATCACCTGTGCTTGTGTATCGCCGCCAGATGCATCAACAGCTTGTGCAGTTAGGTAAACTGCTGTTTGGCTACCGTTAGTAGCTGAAGGGTTACACTCAACGAACTTACCAGTAGCGGTAACTTGACCAAGCGGGGTATTTGCTGGCAGGTTCTGACCAGACGCGATAGTTACGCTAGTAGTAGCGATTTCATCACTGCCAGAGACAGGATGATCATAGTTGTAAGATTCAGTAGTCATTTACTTTGCTCCGGTAGCAGTTTTGTAAGATTGAACGAACTGTTCTGCCTCTGAAGGTTCAGAGTCTTCAGCAACAGCCGTGATGTTTGGTTGCTCAGTGTTAGCCATGGCAACATCAAGCGCATTACCCTGTTCAGCGGTTGCTGATTGTTGAGGGGCTTTAGCTAAAACACCCAACGCTTGCTCTACTGACATATCAGTATCAAATGCCAAGTGGTTCGCTAAGTCTTTGCGACCTTCTGCAGCTTCAGCCGTGATAATGGCTTTACAACGTGCTTGATGGTCTACCGTATTTTCATTAGTAGCGGTTGCTGGCGTAGCAGCTTGGGCTTCTTCACCGGCAGTTACCGACTCAGTTGCCACCGAAGTAGATTGTTCACTCATTGTGACGCTCCGTAGTGTTGAACTGTCCGGTGAGGACAGATGTTGTTTAAAATGTGAAATGATATTGTGCGAGTTAACCAACTCATCAGCTAGTCCTGCATCTACAGCTGCTTGTCCGGTATATGTCTGCGCTTCCGTTTCAAGAACGGTTTCAATAGGTAAACCAATGTTCGTTGCTACCTTTTCGGCAAACTGTTGGCGCAAGTCATCGCACTGCGTTTTAAAGTCTTCATAAACAGATTCGGGCAGGTTTTTATAAGGGTTGCCATCAACCTTGTGAGAACCTGAATAAATTAGCGTGACCGCCAAGCCTGATTCGGCAAGCATTTCTTCATAGCTGGCATGTATCTGAACAACGCCAACAGAACCACTGATAGCGGTTTGTGTTGTTAAACGTTTGTCTGCAACGCTAGCGATACACATGGCGCCACTGCAAGCCATGTCGTCATAAATTGCCCAAACAGGTTTATCACCTTTGTTTTGTGCAATGTGGTCTGTAGCGTCAAAGCAGCCTGCAACAGTGCCGCCAGGCGAATTAATGGCAAGCAATATGCCCTCTACATCAGGGTCGGCGTTAGCGGCATCGAACATGCCAACAATAACGTTGTAGCCAGTAGCCCATGAACTAAAGTAACTAAGCTTATGAACTAGCGTTCCCATAACGGGAATAATGGCTATACCGTCAATAAAGTGGAAAGGCTTTGAGTCGTAGTTTCGGCCGCTCATGCCATAACCCAAAGACGCGGTGCTTATGCGCGGCTTCTCAGTAGCATCAACAGCACCTTGATCATCAGTGATTGAGAAACCACCTTTTTGAAGGCGCGACAGTGAACCAACAAGGTTTCTAGCTGACTTAGCATTCATAGCCAAAAACTGATTGGCAAGTTGTTCTAACATAGGCACAAAAAAACCGCTTACGCGGCCTCTCCTTCTGATTCGTTGCTGGCGAACTGGTTTACTTGAACCCAGCTTGGCGGGGGTAAACCCGCTGCTTTACGCTCTTCGGTTTCTCGAATTTGCTGACTAAATATCTCTTGGTAATCCTCACCCATCGTGGCTAACTCTTTTTCGTAAGTAGAAAGACCAGACTCAATTCTTAGAACCGCTTCTTTAACTTCTTTCAGACCATCTATTGCTAGTCGGCCAGAACCAATCCACTCAGCGTTACACCATGCTGCTTTTCGCTCGTAGAAGTTGTACTTAGCTTTGCGGGGTAAGGTAATAATATTTCGGCTTACTGCTTCTTCTAGCCACAAAGCAAATACGCGTGATGCAAAGCCCGAGGCAATAACCTTTCTACGACCCATGAAATAGCGCCAGCTTTCCATCATCGATGCGCGGGCGCTTGAGTAATTTACTTTTGAGTAATCTCGCGCTAATTGCTCATAACTTACGCCCATACCTGCAGCGGTATATCGAAGTATTGACGCTTCTAAGTCTGCAAAACCATTATCTGCATGACCCGGTGTTTTTAAGTTAAGTGATTCACCGGGGAACAGATGTGGAATTTTAGCGCCGTTCATTTTAACGTTGGCGCCCTGGTGATACTGGCCAGTCATTGCCATCATGGCAGACAACCCTTTTATTGCAGGGTTATCCTTACCCTGTCCTGCGCCTAGTATCATTTGATTCGCAGTTTCTGAATCAAGGTCCGACTCAATTACAGCGGCGTACATTGCGTTAATAATGGCGTTTTGAAGCTTTGTTAATTGCAGCTTGTCAATCATGAAAAGCTGCTCCATAACAGAAAGGAACTGGTTTGCCCCTCGCGTTTGCCCATCTTCACGCGGTTCAAATACATGAATAAACTGCTGGCGCCCCCAGCGGGTTTCTCTAGGAACACGGGTCCATTCGCCATAACCATAGCCGTTTAACGATGCACCCATGCCATAACGAGGGTTAAGAACATGGTAAGCAACTGCGCTGCTATGGCGGTCTTGTTCTACACCACCACGCAAAAACTGGTTATCTGCCACACCATTTGGGTTTGAAACACGTTTGGGTGAAACCATCTTGATAGCAGTTCTAAACAAAGAACCAGGGCGGCGGATCCATTCAGCGGCGGCCATCGCTTCACCCAGATTAACGTGAGTTGCAACAACTTCACGGACCATCATAGTGAATGTGCGCTTACGTTCTGCATCCAAGTAACAACCTACATTATCTTCAGCATGTTCTTTAAATGCAGCTTCTACATCTACGGCTAAAGCGCGGGCGTCTGCTTCCTGAATACCAAGTGTTCGCCATTGCGGCTTATAGCTTAAGCGAAATAGAGAACCCACCACGTTATCAACGTGCATTTGCACAGCACCATTTGCAAAACCGTGGTTTTTAACAAGATCATCGGCGCGCGCATTACCCATTTGAAGATTAGGCAATAAAGCAGCATCTGCTGATTGAAGTGTAGGGTTCCAGTCTGTTAGCTGCCCACCAAAACCATGTGCGGCGCCCTTGTAAGATTCGGCCATTGGTTGACCTTTGTGATCTAATATTTGAACATTTTTCATTAGAATCTAAAACCTACTGGGGCGCGGCGGCGGTGATTACCGTTAACCTTTAATTCCAACTCTGCTATATAAGCATTGAGCTCATAAAGGTTGGCACTGGTATACTCAACTGACATGCCGCCCTTGTTAATTTTTACAACTCGCGCGCCCGTTACAAGTTTATGCTTTGCCAACTGGGCTTCTTCAAGCTGTTTTACTTCATTAGCTGCCATTAAGTAGTTTTCCTAAATCTGCCATGCTGCTGGAGCTTGATTCTTCTGGCTGGGCTTCAGCTGGTATCGCTGCAAGGGAATCCAAATCAAGGGCTAAATATTGCTGTGCTACCCGTAACGCGGCTAGATTATAAACTTCACAATCTAGCTTTTCGTTTCTTACACCATCTGGGCAGAGCCACTTATAACTTTTCTGGCCGTTGACGAAAAACGGCTTTTTATACTCGGCCAATAACTGCTGGAAAAAAGAAAGGTTGCACCACTCTTTCATTGGAAAATGAATGCAGCCGGGCTTTCTCAAGCCTGGTTCAGCGGGAACAATACCCAGCCTTTCCGAAATTATGTCTTTGGCGTTATCGGTACCTACCATAACCAAGTAGACACCGTGAGAGTTTTTCTTCTTAGGCTTCGTCGCTATTGGCTTGCCATATTGGCTTGCGCCCTTGCATGGGAATAACCGCATTACACCGAAGCGTTTGGTGAACTTGTATACCTCATCGGTATAATGACCGCCTGAGTCAAAGCAACCAATTGCCCAGTTCATCACTTGACCATTAGCTTTTTTGTATTGCTTGCGTAGAGGCTTTTCTAGTTGGTCCCAGAAAAGCGGTACGGATGGATCGCCGTGAACCTCAAAAGCATCTATAACAAAGCTTTCTTCACCGGCTGTCCAACCTTTAACAACGAACTCCGCCCAGTGGTCTTGCATGTCACCACCAACCGTGATGAATACAACATCATCAGGAACTTCAGCGCGGTAGTCTTCACGCCTAGCAAACAAATGTTCAGGCTCTGTTTTTGAGCGCTCTACTTCTTCAAAGGCCTCGCCAAGTGTTGTATTGATGAAGGACTTAAGCTTCATCTGGCTACCTTGAGCCTTATACCACTCGGTAACAATTCTCGACCAAGGAGAAAAGTTTGAGTAAAGCGAATTTATGTACCAGGTAACTGATTCTGGTGTGGGCGCTATACTCTTTGTTTCTGGAAAACCTTCAGCGTGATAGAACGTAATGCTGTCGTAGGTTGCTAAGCCTTCATTGCTCAGCCAATAACCTTTGTGATCAGCCTCAATAAAATCTGAATATGAAAATGTTTCACTGCAGGCTATACAGCGATACTTTGCTGTGCGCGCTCGTTCTGAACCTTCAAGCTCGCTATTCCATTCCAGACCGTACTTGCTGTCTTTACCACCAAAGATTAACGTCTGATGGGTACCGCAGTGTGGGCAAGGTATGTAGCGTTTGAAATATTGTTCTGACTCTTCGGCGGCCTCTGTGATTTGGCACTCGCCTTTTATCGTGGGCGTAGAGCCCCGTATTGATTTACCGAACGCTGAACCTTCCAAGCGTTTATCGCCAAGGAAAGTGGCAGAACCTTCGCCTTCAATATCTCTATCGAATTTTGAAAGCTCATCATATATCGATAAATCTAGGGATTTCTCACGATAGTTTTTAGCTGCCTTACCACCCATCAAGAACAATTCACGGCGGTTAGTAAACGCCTTATTCTCAATGGTGTTTTGCTTACTCTTTTTGTTTAAGTAAGGAAATATTGCGCGCAATGGACCAACATCGCGAAGCATAGGATCGATGTGCTTTTTACTAAAGCCATCACGGGCACCGTCGTCTGGCTGCCAAACACCTATATTTCTTTTTTTGTGCTCAATGAAGTAACCAATAGCCGCACAAATCAGTTTGGTATAACCAACACGCGCCGACTTTAACCAGTTAACCTCTTTAATGTCGTCGTTGCACATTGAGTTCAGAATTGCTATCTGACTCGGTGCGGTCTTCCATGGCCCCTCAATGTAAGAGGATTCAGGAGACATATAAAAATGTTTATCTGCCCATTCAACACCAGTAAGTGGTGGCGAGCGGTAAAGAACTTTCGCACCCTCTTGCAGCGCTTTCTTAAACTTTCGCCTCTGCCTGAGTGATAACGTCATCGATTATATCGTCCAAGTAATCATCAAGATTCGACGCCTCGTTTTGATGCTTGATGGTTTCGGACTTTATAAAGTCGATAATCCTCTGCTCTATTTCTGGGTGTCGTCTTTTGATATTTGGTGCTAGTGAATCTAGCGTTGCGCCGACTTGGGCTAATATTTTTGCTAGAACATCTCGCGCAGCTTCTACAGGAATTGCGCGACCTTCCAAAATTTCGTTCTTGATCTGCTGGGTGATTCGTTGCTGCTGAGTGAGCATTGCACGTTCAAGTTCGAGATCTATTGTTTCGCCACCAAGGTTAACTCGGTTGTTGTTTTTCTTAAGTTCGTTTTCAATGCGATTTTCAACCACATCCTGAACTCTAAAAAACGTTTGTCGACCCACTTTCTTGTGAGGCTTCACGCCCCATTTGTCAAAGGCTTGCGTAGAAATACCTAATGACTCGGACATGTTTTTTTTGTTGAGTAAATGCGAGTCCATGGTTTGTGCTTTTTCAGTGACGCTTTAGGCGATAACTAAACAACCTAGAGCGAAAATGAGTCATAAATAGCGAAAGTTTGCGCTGCTGCGTACCCGTAACAAAAAAAGATGCTGGAAAGTACCTTTTTTTATTGACATTTCTATCTTCCTCGATTTTTTTTGGCACGGTCTTTGTCGTGCTTTCGCCGATTACACAAGTAGTGTAAGAATTAGCGCGGCTGCACTTTGTTTTTAGTTGCCAGTCTTATCTGGTTGCGCACGGCATCAGCCATGTTCTTTTTAAACCTAACGTCTGCCATAGTTTTAAGCTTGGCTTGCATTGGTTTTGATTTGAATTCGACTCTGATTGATGGGCCAGTGATTGACTTAAGCGGGGTCTGACTGCTGCCCTTCCGAGCGAACACCAGGTACTTACCTGAGCCCCTGCCTTTACCAATGAATGTTCCATCGTATGTTTTGCTTTTGCCCCATGCTCTAGCCTTTACGCCCTTGGCGCGATACTTACCTTTTCGACCACTCTTTAATGTCTTGCGGTGGTTGAAGTGGTTAGGCTTGCGTAATGATGGGGATACAAAACTGATAAGGTTTGATGCTCTACCTTCTGACGAATCAACGGTAGCAAACTGTTTGTTACGTGTAGCTTTGAATTTAAAGTTATCTGATGGACCAGATATCTTAGAGCGTACTTCTTTCTGCTGAATGCCGGTCTTCTTGCTGACTTCACGAACCGCGTCGGTCTTAGTGCCTCGGCCAGTTCGATTAAGTGCTTGAACCGTTGCCTTTGGCACAGCCGATTGCTTTATGGCTTTAAGGTCTTTGGTTAGTGCTGCAATATCATTCTTGAAACTGATTTGCATTGTCACACCCTACCAGTTATTGGCCTTAGTCCATCTTCTGGATTACCGCGCTCAAAGGTTAGGAACTCAAAGTTATTATGCTTAAGGTAAGCCCTAATCGCTTTTCTTACTTCTAATGTTATTGAACCGCAACCATTAAAAAGCCTTGCCGTTCTATCGCCAGCATGTGTTACGTTGACATTGAATACTAAGCGAGTTCTTGCCTCGCAATCATATATTTTTAGGGTTGCGCCAGTCAGTTCTGACTCTACTACTAACCCATCTATTGATTTGATGGTTGAGTAGGCCATGACTACCCCTTAGTTATTTACTCACCTGAAGAATGCGATCGAGTTTAGAGTCAATGCTATCTAGGCGCTTTTCGATTCTGCGAGCGTCTTCAATACGCTGTTGCTGCAAAAACTCGATGTCCTGTTCAGCAGCCGCTATACGTTTATCGAAATCCGAAAGATATTGAATACCACCTACTAAAAGAACGATAGTGGTGATGATATGACCTACGGAAATAGACTTCTCGATGTGGAATTTGTTCTCAGTGCTCATTAGTTACGAGCCGCTATTAACTTCGTTTTATCGCTACTTGAACGGGTTGTTCCGTACCAATATTGCATAGCATTCGACCATTCTTTTACAACCACGCCTAGTAACATGAACAATACGTCTTTTGATGCATCTGGCACTGGCGCGAAAAAAAGCAAATAAACTACCAGTACAACGAATAAAGTGAGTGCGATTGATAATGCCGCTGGCATTCTGCTGTCTTTATGACTTAAACGAGCGTTCTGTTTGTCTTTCAAGTACAGTTCTTGAAGCTTAGTCTCGTTGTTTGACTCTATTTCTTTCAGCTTAAGCGCTGCGTTTGGGTCTGCTTGGATAGCTGCAGCAATATCGTTAGGCGTTTCTTTTGTGCCGAACTTGCTTGCCAACATTGTTCCGACAGCCGCACCTGATGGACCACC
Source organism: Alteromonas sp. DY56-G5 (assembly GCF_041414725.1). NCBI lineage: Bacteria > Pseudomonadati > Pseudomonadota > Gammaproteobacteria > Alteromonadales > Alteromonadaceae > Alteromonas > Alteromonas sp. DY56-G5. Next base: position 52,845 of record NZ_JANHZQ010000006.1, read on the forward strand.
AAGAACACCGCCTAACAGTGGCGCATAATCCGCTACTTGTTTACCTAGTTCTTGCCAGTTCATTGAAATTCACCAGTAACCATTTGGTCGTAGAGTTCTTTAGCGCGGTTTGGTGTCTGCATAGCCCAGCGGCTATTAAGCATTTCTTTACCAGCTAATTCGTATTCGTGACGGCGAACAGCTTCCAGCATGTTCTTGAAACCAAGAAGGCCATTGAAACCTAGCTGAAAGGCCATGTTGATCAATACTGCTTTACGAGCATCGTTCTGACTATCTAACATTCCAGCATCAAAAAGCCTTTCTTCAACTTCGCAGATATCACGAAGAAGCATTTCTTCTGCTTCAGATTTGTTTATGCCCTTATCTTCAAGATTGCGACCATAACCAATTGTTAGCTTACCGGCAGTACATTTATAAGGCTTAAGCTTCAAGCCTTCATGACGCTTCAATTGATTAATGGTTGATTGATAATTCATGACTTTTCTTAGGGCATAAAAAAGCCCCAACGTGATGAAGGGGCTTCGTATGTAACTGTTACCAGAATACAAATATTATGGCATTTTCGGGGGTGCAATAAAACGTAACATCTGGCTAATAACGGGTAAAATGTGGCGCTTTACTTCTCAATAAGCCACTTTAAATCACAAAAACGCTATTAACGTGTTCTCAGCTTCGCGAATATAGTAATCATCACGAACCTTTCTTTTAATGTATTTATCCTTAACAGCGGTTCGACAACTAAGAGACAACCTATCTATTGCTTTTCCTATTTCATCAATATGCGGGGGCACATAGAAATTATCAGCTTGATGGCTAAAAAGGTGTAAGTCAGAAGATATTTGAACTTGCGTTCTCATTATCTCACATATTCTATCCGTTACTGATTGTCGCGCATAACCCTGCCCCATTTCAGCACTAGCCCAAAACGAGCCCCATACACGTAAGTCTTTTCGAACCTGCTTGATAGTCTTAAGCTGCATGAGGCATACCCTCCAAATCTGAGATAGTAAGGTGTAACGTTTTAATAATCAGGTCAACATCATCATAACTAGGGCGAGCCCTGCCAGACTCCCAGTTATAAAGCGTTTTCACTGAAAAGCCTGTTAGCTCTGCCAGTTCAGCCCGACTATAACCGCGTATCGTTCTGGCTAATTTAACAAGCTTACCGCCTTTTGTTGCATTGTTATCAGTCATAGCGCCCCCTTTGCTTTATTGTACCTTTTTCACGCGGCCAGCGCTTGAATAAGTAAGCTATCAACTGACTTATATAGGTCTTGCAATGTGCCGTTATTATCAATTCGGAAAGTAATAAGGTTGGCGCTTACTCCGTTCTCTGATGAATGGGCGGCAACCTCATTAATATTTGTGCGTGAAACTTCAATAACAACGCCTCCAGCGGCTAAAACTGCCTCGGCTTCATTATCAAAGCGGCAATCACTAATCACTATACAATCATGCTGCTCCATTTCCTTTTGCGCTCGCAATATCCACAAATCTGAATTGATAGTATTGCGCCCCCACTCCGTTCCGAGCGTTTGCAATGCTACTCGAGGCGAAATACCAAAGCGTGGGTCTACCACTTCTTTCAAATCACCATATAAATGTGCATTATCCCAACCGAACATACTGCGGCATGCGTCCTTCATTGGCTTGCTAAACCAATAGTGGTGAAATCCATGGGCTACTGCTAAATGCTCAGCAACCGTATCTTTACCGCTTCTTGCTTTACCTGTTAAACCTATGATCATTGCTTGCGCCCTTTAAAAACGTGTTTCACCATGTATGGGTGAGTTTTGATTGATGCAACTATGGCCGCGGGGCCTGATAGCATGAAAGCGATACCTTCTACTGTGAACATATCGCCAGCACTTAAACCGCCTATTATTGAAAATACAAAAAACTGGCTGGCACCGATGAATAAACTTCCTACAGCTGCACCGGCACAGTTTGCATCCCTAACCATCTGGCTTTGGATGCCCAGTAGGAAAACTACGGCGAATTGACTTATGAATATAATTAGAGCGCTCATTAGTCGTTCGCCCTTACTGTTTCTTCAATACGTTTTGGTGAGTATCCTATCTTCTTATCAAAGATAATACCTTGAATACCTCGCGCTGCTCCGTATGCGCCACCATGAGCATAAGCGTCTTTTGGTGGGATAATGCCAACGGTTTCAACTTTGCAACCAGGGTGTTCTTTAAATTGGGTCCATGAATTGTGGTGAACGTGGCCTGTTATCCAGTGGCGGTACGTGGTTTTACCCCAAAGCTTGAACTGATCGTCTGCCATTTTGCCCGGCAAACTTGATAGCCTGCATGTATGGCCGTGGGCGAAACCAAGTAAAACTTTTCCGCGCTTTACGTACTGAAACGGGCTATCACCTTTTTGCACAGTTATGCGTGGGTTATCGCGATACAGCTGCCAAACGTAAGAACCGATAGCGCGACCCAAAATATCATCGTGGTTACCTGGTACGTTGATAAATTCCACTTTCTTATATTTACGTAAACAAGCATCAATAAACATGCGGATAACAACAAAGCCAGCATCCAGCCATTTACCGTGGCGCCCATCAAGATCAAGCTTGTGTTTGCTGCGGCTAGTTTCACCTTGGATGTTATCAGCATGGAAGAAATCTCCGGTATTCACCAAAATACATTCTTCAGTATCTGGTAGGTTCGATAAAAGGCGCTTGAATACTTTCCTGTATACGCGGTCTGCGATTTTAATATCCCAGTCCTCGCCTACTTCTTTACTCCATGTCATTAGGCCGATGTGCGGATCACCAATCGGTATCACTGTGAACTGGTCAGTGGATGCAACCTTGTTTCTGAATGGGATAACCGGCAATGGCTTAATATCAGAAATCATGGTATCGAGCATTGCGGTTGCTGCGTCCATTTGCTCACGAACGTCTACACGAGTCTTAACCCATTCAAGCACTTTGCCGGTGCTACTATCATTAGCGCTTTTATGCCTAACTAATGTTGAGTAGCCAGCAACGGGGTGGTTCTCGGGGTTGTTATAATCTCTATCGTTATCTGGATCGTAACCCGTTTCTTTTAATGCTTTTATGCGCCTTAATACAACGCTGTGCGTCATGTTATAAGCTTCAGCTATCTCCATTGGCTTTTTACCTGCTCGTAGTTCCTCGCGCAGTTCTTCGTGTGTAATCTTAATTGCTGCCATTATTTCACCTTAGCGCACGGCCTATGCCGCTATGTAGTTTTCAATTACCTGCTTTGCTTCTTGATACCCATAGCAAACGTGAGCGTCATAACCAGCAAGTTTCATTCGTGCAATCCAAGCTTTTTGTAGAGCAGTAACGCTCGCTTTCTTCCTGTCTGGTTGTTTCATTTCAATCCACAAACCAGATTTCCCGTTAATTGGTAGAGCAAAGTGCAAATCACTAACGCCAGCTTTAACACCTTGCATTTTTAAGCGGCCTGCCTCTCTCTTATTTCTGGTACCGCCATTGGGTATGGCATACAAGTAATCAATTACCTTGGCACCGCTTTCAATATTTTCACCATCTGGTAAGCGTCTTAATTTAGCCCACTGCACCAAGCTTTTTTGGTGGTCATCTTCTATATGCTTAGCCATTATTCCAGCTACCTCTATATTGAGGAGGATTCACAGTCTCGATCTCGCGTTCAAGTATGGCAATGTTTTCACAGGCCAACTGGACGTACTGCTAGATATAAATCTCTACCCAATCATGATCTAAAACTATTCGTTGCCGACCACTTGGGTTTATCTCGCTTAACAGTGAAGGGTTTTCAGGAGAAACAACCGCAGTCCTCACTTCTTTACCAGCTTCACGCGCCTTTCTTTCAAACCATTTAGCTGATTCAGGCCGGTGAAAGACAACTAGGTCATTTGGTTGAACTCGCTCTAACATCGATGTTGTTCTGCCTGTCTGACGCATGTCATCACGGGCTCTTTTTATTAAATTTCTTACTAATCCGCCGAAGCCATACTTATCCATTCAACACCCCTTTTTACTGTTTTGTGTATTCCATGTGGAAAAAGCCAACAATCACGCTAACCAATTGTTAAACTGTAAAATTACCGCGTTTTCATTTTGGGTCGTTACCACCTCAGAAGGCGTATTTTCTACCTTGAATAGCCAGTTGTGATACTTCTCTAAAGCGGCCTTTTTTACCTTTGATGAGTCAGCTTGTATGTAAACTAAATCAAGCCCTTTAGGCTTATGATTGAGTAATTGTTCTGCCACCCAGTAATCAACACCTATCTCAGCCCAAACACTCAGAGCCATTTTTCTGAGGTCGTGAGCGCTAAACTGCCCCTTAGAAGCGGTGCGTATCATTTGATCTGCTGAACTGGCCGACATAGGACTATTCCTTCCAAACAGATAAGCGCCGTGAGATTTCCCTCTAAACTCGCTAAGCAGTTGTAATGACTTATCAGTGAGTGGGAGAACGTGAGTAACACCAGTCTTGGTTATCGAGTCGGGGATGATTATTCTGCGCCCTTCTAAGTCTACGTGTTTCCACATCAACTGGCGGGTCTCACCAATTCTAGTAGCGAACATCAGCATGATGAGCATTAACATTCTGGGTTTTGTTGGCTGCTCCATGATTATGTCTTTGATGCGCTGAGCATCTTGCACCTGAAGCTTGCCAAACTTGGGTAGTATTCGTTTTTGAATGTGATCGCTGAACTTCATGCTGGCCATAGGGTTTACGGTGATAAGCCCTAACTCAGAAGCACTGGCAAATACACGTTTCAAAATTGCAAAGTATTGACGAATGGTAGAAGGTTTTAGGCCTTCTCCTTGCAGTGGCAGTAATAGCATCTGATCGATAACCACTTTCTTTACGTTAGCCAGCAAAAGCCCATCAAGTCTTGGGAGTAAATGCGTTCTTATTGCGCTTTTTACGTTCTTTTTTCTGTCTGCACTTTTCGCGGCTTCTTTTTCCACCCGCTCTAAATACCAGTTCAGCAAATCATTTACCGTACTAAACTCGCTAACCTGTAATTCTTCGCCTGCACCGAGGCGCCTTAAAACATCGGGAACCATGGCGATTGCGTTTTTAGCACTGAGAACGGGCCAGTAACCAATTCTGTGCCTATATATTTTCCCTTGCTCGTATAGGCGAAGGTTCCATGTAGCTTTCGTTCTTGATTTGTGAAATCTGAGCTCGATTTGATAGCGCGGATCTGAAATAGCATGTATTTCTGGGTTTTTAGCGTGCTTTTTAACTACAGCATCATTTATATTATCTTTAACGTACTTCATGCTTTACCTGCCATGCCGATAATTCTCTTTGCCGACAAGGGTGATGTTACTTTCCCAGTAGGCGAACGCCCATTCAGAGGGGGTAAGTAAGCTTGTATATAAATAGACTCCAACAAGTCTAATTCTTCTGCGCTGCACTCAATAAATGAATAAGAGTCAAATTGGTAAACCCCAAAATGATGACCGATACGCGATGTGATATTTATTGACTGGCCGATATATACAACTTTTTTATCAAGGATAAGAAAGTAAATACCGATAACTGGCTTGTACTTTGAAGCGGTTTCAACAATATCTTCTATATCAAGAAAACCAGTGCCGAGAATGCTTTTTCCTGCAGTAATAACTACTTCGTTTTTTAGGGCTTTACCTTCCTCTTGAAACTCTTTCAATTGGCTAGCAATTAACTTTTGCTTACGTTCTTTTCTTGCTTGATTTAGGTCTGATAAGACAGCTTTACGCTTCTCTCGTGACACTAAATTTAGTGTGTTAACTTTCATCAAGCCCCCATAGCATTTAAATAAAGATCGTGATTAGTGGTTAGCCTGTAGCGCTTGCGGTCAGCCCAGTCTTTGATGGCGTTCAAATAGCGGTGCATTTGCTTGGTGTTAAAGTTTCCCGTTACCGTTAATGACGTTGGGGGGACCATTAAGCGAATCTTCACTTCTTTGCTAAGCGGTCGTATTGCAAAATCATAAAGGCTTCGAAACTCTGCATCTGATTCACGCGCAATCGGAACGCCAAACACCAACTTGCAATAAGCGTTCATATACTTTGCGCTTTTGCCTGTCTGGGCGCTTAGTTCGTTATACCAATGATGCTGCAATGCTTTCATAGCATCTAGGCGTGAAGGGGCGCTTTCACGCACCTTCACATCAACCATTTTACCTTAACGGAACCATTCACAGGCTGCTTGATTCACTGATTCAAGCTGCTGAACGTTTGACACTGTTACGCTTTGCCATCTCACGCTTCAAGTTCCTTCCAAATCTGGTTAAAGCGGTCTTGATCATTCAATTCTAGGGCGATGAATTCCTTTTTCCTTTCAATGGCACGAAGAGTCTCACCTCTACGCTTTACTTTGGGGTGAACGATTTCTCTTGCTAATTTGCTTTCACGGTTTTCTCTTTGAATGCGGTTCATGCTGCCACCTCTAACTTATTAATCTGCCCTTTAGTAATTAGCGCTTCACGCGTAACAAACGACACATGCCCGGCACTTACGCGGTGTGGGTCAAATACGAATATCACTGAGCCTTTGTTATTACCCTTTTGCGGTACGCCGTTCTTTAGGAACGCTAAGCGCCCATCGGTGATAAAGCGGGTTTCACTGGCGTATTGCTGAGCAAGGCTGAACCATTTAACTGAGGGGTCGCACATAACGAGCATTACTGTCATTCGCCCGTTTAGTTGCGCTTCAATCGCCTTTTCCACCCAGGGCTTAATGTTGCTGTATGGTGGGTTGCACCAAAGAGCACCCATTTCAATTAACCCGGCTCCCGGTATGCGAGACTTAGCATCTTCAGCCCAGTTCATAGAAAGCGCATCGTCATCGATAGTCCAATAATCTGGACACTTCGCCGTTTCATACTCGGCGCACACATCGAACCCAAAGCAAAACTCTTTATCTAGCGCGTTGAACACCTCTGGTGGTGTAGCCCATAAATCGTTTGACATAATCCCTTACCCCTCGAACTTATCTGAAAACTTTTTAACTTTGGGCACATCACCCACAATCTGGCGGTTAGCCAGTGGTTTGAACTCACTGTACTCACCACGGAAAACAGAACCCACCATCCCGATTTCACCCATACGGCATTTGCCTATGATGATTTCGGCTAGGCCTTTGTCTTGGCTGTTCTCGTTGTAAACCTCATCGCGATAGATAAAAATTATCTTGTCTGCGTCTTGCTCGATCTGCCCAGACTCACGTAGATCTGAGTTGATTGGACGCTTGTTATTGCGGGTTTCTAGTGAGCGAGAAAGCTGGCTCAACACAAGGAACGGGCAATCGAACTCTTTAGCCAACGCTTTAATGCCGCGGCTAATTTCACTGATTTCGTTAACTCGGTTGTCTGTTTTGCTATGGCCGCGAATAAGTTGAAGGTAATCAGCCATTATCAACGTGGGCTTCCCATGCTTTTTTTGGTACTGGCGCAACTCTAAGCGCATGCGCGGTATAGTCATGTAAGCATCATCAATTACTGATAGGTGCGTTTCCTTCAGCTGCGCCATTACATTAGAAACTCTCGCCCAGTGTTCATCAGTCATACCCGCCTCTTGATCGCCAGGGCGCTGAATTGACGAAATAGGCACTTGCCCAATGGAAGATAGAAGCTTGTAGATAAGCTGTTGGCGTGGCATTTCCATGCTGAACACAATTGGCTTGCCGCCGTTTACTGCTTCACTGGCTACCATGTTCATTGCTAGTGTGGTTTTACCCATCGATGGCCGTGCCGCTAAAACAATCATGTCAGCTGGTTCTAAACCGTTTATCTTCTTATCTAGATCTTTAAGGCCCGTAGATATTCCAGCTATTTCGCTGCCTGAATTAATGCGCGCTTCTAACTCATCAATGGCTGAACCAATAGCAGCTTCAATCGAGTAATCTGATTCATTGGTGCAAAGCTTTTCGGATACATCACCCAAACGCTTTTCAGCGTTGCCAAGTATCTCGATTACATCAGACCCGTCTGAGTTGTAGCACTGCTCTTGAATGTCATGAGTTGCAGCAATTGCCTGACGCTGTAGCGAGCGGTTGCGAACTGTATTTGCATAGGTCATTAGGTTCGCTGTTGAAGGAACATTGCGCACCAGTTCGTAAACGTAAGTGTCACCACCAACGTCTTCTAACCAATGCTTGTGCATCAGGAAATCAGGCAAAGTGATTAAGTCTACTGCGCGGCCAGAACCAATCATTTCAGTGATAGCACGGTAAATTAGGCCATGCGCACGGCTGTAGAAATCCCCATCGTTTAAAATTGGCGCTACGGCATCAAACAACTCGTTATTACTTAAGATGGCACCTAGTACGCCTTGCTCAGCTGTCGGGCTGTGCGGCGGGATTCGAAGTGTTTCAGAATTACTCACGCTTGTTCCCTCCACTGCTTGTTTGAAAGGAATTTTGCAGGCCACATTTTTTCGTGATTGAAGTAATCAGATGTTTGGTTAGTGCCTTGCTTGCTGGCAATGTCTTGGTGCGCTTCTAGTGCAAAGGCGCACATTTGGTTAACTTCGGCTTTGAATGCTTCAACGCCAACGCGGTTGATGTAGCTGTCAGTGAAAAGCTTTGCGAAGTTGTTGGTGTAAGTCTTCTCCTTCGGAGCTTTGTTTTTAAGACCTACAAGGTCTTTGCATTCTGCCCATTTCTTCCAGAAGTAGTTGAATGCGTTTTTACGAAGTTCAGAGTGCACAGGCGGGGTCACAGACCCTGCATATTCTTTATTATTGTTAAGATCATTATTGTTTTCTTGGTCACTTGATTGGTCGCACGATTGGTCACTACCACCATTCAAGCCCTTTATTTCTGCGGTGTGTGGTTGGTCACTTGGTTGGTCACTTGATTGGTCGAATTTTTGCCATTTTTTCCAGTTAAGGAATGTAACTCTTTGACCAACGCTACGCTGACCGCGCTTTATAGTTTCACGTCTAATAATGCCAAGTTGTTCAAAGCTGGCAAGAACGCGCTTAACCTTTGAGTCATTAATGCCTTGCTCAACAAAATGCTGGCGCTTTGTGAACAATTGACCCGGGTGAAGGAACACAGGAACGCCGTCAACTTCAATCTTACGGCTCTTGTGCTGGGCATCTAATAGCATATCCAAGAATATACCTCGGGCTATTAAATCGGTATAGAAAGGCTGTTTCTTAATATCGCGCCATAGGCTTATATAGCCGTTCTTGCTGGGCATTACTCGCTGCCCCTCATGTAATTGATAGACATTGGCTTGGTTACCCATTAGCTTTCGCCTCCGCTGCCAAGATGTTTATTGTTGCATCCAGCTCAGCTATGAGGCGTTCACAATCAGCAGCTGTAAGACGTAACACCTTACCCAACTGATTGGTTCGCAAGAACACTTGGCAACCCTGGGCGGCAATGGTGTAATTGGGGTTGTTAAACTTGGTTAATTCACTCATAATTACCTCGAACTTTATGGTTCAAACCCCGCTAATTGCTTTCGTCGGCATGCGGGGTTTTTTATTGCCTGTAACAATCACATTTTGATTTGTGAGTGTTATTGGTAACCCGTTCGTGGGTTAGTCGAAAGCGCCGACCGCATGTGTGCAATCCGCATAACGCTTTGATGAATGACTGACCGATATCACACTGACCAAGTTCATTACCCGTCAGGGCGCTTCTTGCGTTACATCCCTAGCAGTCATTCTCAAAACGCCTTGTCTCTCCAAGTGTCACCCTTTTCTCGCCACCAGTTCAGGTCACTGGCCCATGTCAGGGGCAAGACCGAACCCCGTTTGGCTTACTGCATCGTTTGTCTGATTGTCCTAACCTTATTGGACTGAGGTTCGAACGGTACAATCAGGACGTTTAAAGCGCTGCAGCTGACGCTATGAAATTAAAAAAACGGCTACTAACTTCGTAGCCAAAAGTCTCGGGAAATTAAGCAGCCCTTCTCATTGGCTCATGATCAGGCTTTGGGGTTGTTTTACGGTTTGGGAAAGTGATTACTTTGCTCATGCTGCTTGCTCCTTACTTATTAGGGACTTTTGAGTCCCTCAAAATCTTACTCATAGCCATTGATGATGGGGAAATGTCGGTTAATACAGATCCAAGACCTTCAAGCATTGCTCGTTGAGCTGCTTCCTCAAGACTTACGCCAAGCTCATCTGCATGTTTTTGTAGTAGTTCTAACTCTTCGTTACTGAGCTCTATTTTTTCTTCGGTCATTATTGAGGGCCTTAAAAAGTCTTAGATGAACCCTCCTTGGGTTCTTCGTTAATGTTTTAAGCTGCTGTACGCTCTTTGCTTCCAAACGAAACAGACTCTTTTAGGCCACGCATGAAAATGTCACGAACAATTACCGCTTTTTGTCCGCCAGTGTTTTTTACCAGCGCTTCAAGCAAGTCGTTAACGTCATCATCCAATCGAACTTTGACTTCGTTCTTTTTGATTTTTCTTGGGTCTGCGTACATAGCCTTTATCTCCGTATTAACTGGCTTTCTTGTATTCTTCAGGTGGGTAAATGTCAGGGCGCAACTCATATCGAGGAACACCAGTCGCTTTTTCTATTGCAATTACATGCTCAGCAGGTGCGCGTTTATCTCGGTTGAGCCACGCCCAAACATGCGCTTGCGATTTACCTACCGCCTTACCTAGTGCGGTTTGGCTACCTATAATTTCAACGGCCTTTTTAAGGCTTTCATGTTCCATTGCAATTCCAATAATAGCTTTTGTTTTAGACTAGCATAGCTTTTTGTGTTTGCAAACTAAAACTTTTGTTGTGATATTTCACTTATGAAAACACTTGCTCAAAGATTTACTTTTTCTAGGGAAAAAGCAGGGTTGACTCAAGCGCAGTTGGCCGAAAAAGCGAACGTGTCTCAGAATACAATTTCAAAAATTGAAAATGGGGTCACTCGAAAACCAAAAGACATTAATCGGTTTGCTAAGATACTGAGGGTGTCGGCTGACTTTTTGGAAACAGGTGAAGAAGTACAAGATGAGGTTAAAGCGACAGCAGGATTAAGCTATAGCGCGGCCGAGTTGGTATCACTTATTCAAGAGCTTGATAAGCAGCAATCAATTCCAGACCCTGTTTACAAATCGCTTCGCGTTATTATTGAGTCAGGGTTTTCACCAAAAACAGTAGCGGCACCAAATGAAGCTATGCAAAAAGGGTTAGACAGTCAGATAAGGGATTAGATGAAAGAGATTCAGGTTTTATCTTCGGATTGCTATTTAGGGAAGTTAGCGGATGTTGATGATGGCATTTCTTCTTTTACACACATTGCCAAAGTGCGCTATGAAGGAAAGCAACTGCGTTTTCACGTAAAGTTGTTCTCTGATTACAAGCAACTCAATAACGAAATAACGGCTTACATACTGGCTCGGTTGGACGGACAACCTGTTCCAGAGCACGCTTGCATCATAAAGATCAACAAAGATGACATCGTCAGCGCGTTTCCTAATATTGAAGCGAAGGGTGATGCGTATGCGTGGGCAACCAATACAATAAGTGGCAAAACACCAAACACGTATTTCAAAGAAGGCACGAAAGAAATTGAGTTGGCGCTTAAGTCATTAGCTAAGATTGACGGCATTGCTAGCCTCATCGCTTTTGATAACCTGATAGCGAATCAAGATAGAAACACTGGCAATATTATCCTGTCGGGCGACTTGGCTAAATTCTGGATATTCGATCATGACCAATCACCGTTTAAGCCAGACTGGACACATCAAGACCTAGACCCTAATAGTGATACTTTCTGCAAGCTAACCGCAGCGATTTACCCTAATGGCCTACCCGTTTCAATCAGGTCTTTGGTTGTTGACGCAGCCAAAGCGCACGGCGCAAATTTGGCTAACATGTTAGACCATACATTAACCTGGTGGCAGCATTTACTTACGCCAGATGAAGTAAAAGCCCTTGGTGATTTTTATAAAAATCGTGCATTATGTAGTGAAAGTCGGCTACTTAAGAAAATGAACTTACTATGCTAGCGCTCGATGAACTAATTAAAAGTGAAACTGAAAAGCCGCTCGTGTCGGGTCGGTTTTTTCAAATTCAAGCTACACCCGATATCGTTACACAAGAGCGATTTAACATCGGCGTGGCCTTAGACGTTGACGGCCAATTGTATTGCAAGATGATGGATAACTTTGAGCGCATTCGCTGCTTATATGGTGAAAGCTACATCAACACCTTTAAGCTATTCGTAGAAGCTGCGGAGTTGAGTGTGCAAGATAATGCCTTCGCCGCATCAAAGCATCTTCACTTTTCAGAGCGCAGTACATTTAAAGGTGAAAGTGTCGAAGAAATCTTAAATTACCTTTTTGAAGATACTGTTCCGCTCAATCGGCCTACACAAAAACAGATGGTAGAAAAGAAGGAAGCTGGTACGCGGCTTAAGCAGCTCATTGATTACTTGCGCGACTTTGCTAAAACGAATTACTCAGGCAATGCGTCAGAGTTTTTCCCTGACTACAGTGATGTTCTTGTAAAGCATGGCAATTACACCGTGCCGATTAACATTCCCGTTCGGTCTGACAGAAAGCTAGGAACTGTTATTCTCGCTAACCAGAGGTCGGCACAGTCTGTTGAAACAAACCTTAACCGAGGCGCAACGAATATTCACATTGCAAAAAATACCGACAAGCATAATAAAGAGTGCGGTGTTATAGTGCTTTCATCCAATTTCGAAGAAGCGCCTGATATTGCCATCCAATCAAAGCTGGATCGCTTCTATCTTGATATGGACAGTAGTGATATATCAATTATATCCCATACCGAGAAAGAAGCACTGGCTGAATATACGCTTGACTGGGCCACTGGATATAATTAATTTGACAGATTGAACCAATAAGGGACTGTACATATGTATGGGTAACTTTGAGTCGAAGTTAAACAATATTGATAAAACACTATCTGAATTGAAGTTAGATTCAAAAGACAACAACACGCTATTAGGAAAGTTAGAGAAAAAGCTGCTATTTGCATCAGCGTTTCTCGCAGGCGGCGTTTTAGTCGGTGGATTTTTAGTAAGTAATTTCATAGATGGGAAATTCAACACGGTTATTCAAAAAATTGAAGCAGCGGAAAGCAAAAAGACAGAAACGCCACCAAAACCCAAAAAACCTGAATAATCAGGTTCACACCACCTAACATCCCAAGACCGCCCACCGAGGCGGTTTTTTGCTTCAAATAAATATAGCTTTTGTTGTTGACAGCATCGCTTATGTTGTCTAACCTAAAACAAGTGTTGTTATTCAGTTGCAAACAGAGGATAAAAAACATGACCTCAACATTTAACGACTTAATGAAATTTCAGAAGTCTCAAATAGTTTATGAAATGACTGAAAAAGTGATGGAAGGGAAGTTATTCACTTGGTCAGCCCAAACAGGCGAAGCAAAGCCGCAAACTGTTACGGTATGCCTAGACGAGCAATCAGACGTGCCTGTAACCCTGCCCTCAGAAGTAACAAGCGCTTTAAATAATGCGCTAAATACTTTCAACCGCGCCCCTGATAACTACGAACTGGCCGACTTCTTACCTTACGAAAAGGAGTTTGCAGCGTGAGCAATTCAAATTCGCAAGAGTTCCCATTACACCTCACTGAAATGGAACTTAAAAACCTTAACCGCATGTTCAACATCATCGGTGAAGAAGCGCTTAAAGCTAACTACTTCACCAAAAGCGATATTGAAGATGTTTATTCAATTCTTGAAAAAGTTCGCACAGCCATTTTCGAAGCTGAACTTGATGAGGCCGTAGCATGATTACTTTTTTTTGTCTTTTAGTTTGGCTTGTTGTGGGTTTTGGTTTTGCGTTCTTCGTTGGCGCTTTCATCCGAGCAGGCCAAGGCGATAGCGACGAATGATAACTGCAACTTTAACCACTCTTTTCATTGGCTACTGCTACGCATGCTTTTGTGTTGTGAAGTCGGTGAATGGTATTGATTGGAAGTAAACCACGCCCTGATGGGTAACTTAGTAAAGGAAAAAACCATGAAAGATGAAACTCAATTTTCACCAAAGCAAGATGCAGAAGCGGTATCAGTTTCAGATATGTTTAACAACATACTTAACGAAAAGATTAAAGACGGCGCTGTTGAGAAAGCTATAGAGGTAAAGGTAGACGAATTTATCAAACGTGTTGCTGATGACGTTTTTTCTAGCTGGGGCGATTTGTCAAAGCTAATGAAGGAAAAAATGACTGAAGCAATTATGCCAACCGCTGAATCATTAGGTGATATCCCTAAATATCATGATTTTGTCAGTAAACGCCTTAAGTTGGCAGCTCAGAGCTTTTATGACGACAAGCTAGTTGAAGTGCTCGATAGCGAATTGAAAGAAATTATGTCGGAAGTTCCCGATGTAATTAATTTGAGTTGGCTTGTAGAAAAAATAGTTGATGTCGCTAGGGAAGATGAGTCAGAGGGTAAAATAAGCCTTCATATAAACAAGTCCTACAGCAGCTACTGGATAGCGATAGATAAGGAAAGTGATAAATCAGAATATCAATGCGATTTCAGAATTGGCCTTAGAGAAGACAGCAAAACAGGCAAGTTGACAATATTCTCATTAAAAGTTGATGGAGAAGACTGCCGTAAATCAATCGCTCTTGGTCCTTTCTACAGATTTGAAAAAATCCTATACAACGCTTATGTGACCAATGCTGAGTTTGCACTGGATAAGGGCCAGTTTGCAGATGACTATGAAACAGAGTGGTATTACGACTAATTAAACCACGCCCCTAATTAAAGGGGCGCCAACCACTGGCTACTGAGTTTTGGACGGACATAGCAGCCAACAGCATGAGGATAATAACCCATGGAAATAAGACCGGCAACAAATCAACCAGGCATGTTCTACCTGATTTGGAATGATTCAGGTGTAGAGGGTGGCCCACGATTTACCAAGATTGAAACTGTTGATGGTAAGCCATCACAGGACGCAATCTTAATGAACGGAATGCAGCACGTAGAAACGCTTCATATTCAAGCTGATGCTGTTACCTCATTCTTTAACGCTGCTATCGATGCTGGCGTTCCTGTTCACGCTGAATTGATTACAAAAGAAGGAGTAGCAGCATGATCGTATTCAAGAAGCGTAACCACGCACAATCTTTTTGCAATTCAGCAAACCAATTTCCTTGGTTCAACTTAATGGTGCAAGCAGTACCGGGCGGCTGGACTCTTACCCGCGCATCAGGCGTGAACAACTCAGTAAAGGCTCAATAATGGCAAGCATTAATGAGGTGGCGAAATCTTACATAGAGAAAAAGATAAAGGTTGATGAGAACGGATGCTGGATTCCAAGTAACAAACCTAGACCCAACGGATACGTTAGGGCTTCTTTTTTGGGGTCTAGTTGGTATATGCATCGCCTTTCATTTAATGCGTTTAATGGTGAATTGGATTCTAGCAAAGATGTTTGTCATCGGTGTGATGTTAGAAATTGTTGCAACCCTGAACACCTTTTTCAAGGCACTAGAAAGGTAAATATGCAGGACGCTGCAAAAAAAGGAAGACAAGCAAGAGGTTTTAAATTGCCTCAAACCGTCATGACGGAAAAAGACAAAGAGTGCGCACTTTATTTAATAAAGAAAGGCTGTCAATACAAAGATATTACTGTGCTTTTTAAAGTTACCAATACAACGATAGGCCGCTTAGCCCTATCAAATGGAATAAAAAGGAGATCTGCATAATGGCCTCAAGAGGCGTGAACAAAGTCATTTTATTAGGGCATATTTGCCAAGACCCAGAAGTAAGGTATATGCCTAACGGAAACGCAGTGGCTAATTTTAGTCTAGCCACCAGCGAGAACTGGAAAGATCAACAGGGGCAACCGCAAGAGAGAACTGAGTTCCACCGCTTAACTATGTATCGCCGCTTAGCGGAAATTGCTGGCGAGTACTTGAAGAAAGGTTCTCAGATTTATGTAGAGGGCAAACTCCAAACCCGTAAATGGCAAGACCAGCAAGGCCAAGACCAATACACCACCGAGATTATTGTTGATCAGATGCAAATGCTTGGTGGGCGTCAAGGGGGTGCGCAGAACGGGAACGGCTTTCAGTCAATGGGCAATAACGGAAGCGGAACGGCTGGGAATAATGCTAGACAGCCTAGCGGATCACGCGGGGCCAACAGTGGAAACCAACCGAATAACAGACGTGGTAACCAGGGTGCGGCCCAGAATGGGATGAATCAAGGCGGCAAGCCACCACCAATGGCAGAGCCTGACTTTGATTTTGATGATGATATACCTTTTGCCCGGTTATTTATGCAGCACCGCGCAATGCACTTAGCTTGTTAATTGAATAAGCCCCTTCGGGGGCTAAGGATAAAAACCATGAAAAACAAATTATCAGATTTAAACAACCATCTTTTTGCACAACTTGAACGCCTTGGTGATGAAGACATTAAAGGCGATGAGTTGAAAGACGAAATTGAGCGCGGCAAATCTATGGCTAGCGTTGCAAAAGAAATTGTTAGCAATGCAAAGTTGGCGCTTGATGTTGCTGTTAAGTATGACGAAATGAGCCAGAACGCAAAGCAGCATGTTGATGGCATGCTACTGGAGAACAAATAATGTTTTCTTACTCAGCAGAGCACATTGCTTTTCTTCGTGAGAATTATCCGCGAATGACAAGGCCTGAACTTACTAAAGCTTTTAACCAGGCATTTGGTTTGAACAAGACTGAGGGAGCCATTAAAAGCACGATAAAGGTTCACAAAATTAAAAGCGGGCGCACTTCTGGTAAGCGCCCGGCATCGAGCGAAATCAAATCCAAGCTTTTTAACAAAGAGCAAGTGAAGTTCATTTCTGAAAGCTACAAAGAAATGAGCCGTAAAGAGTTGCTATCGGCGCTTAACGAGAAGTTCGGTCTTTCTATAACGCTTAACCAGTTAGTGGCTTTTGTTAAAAACCACAAAATAAACTCTGGTCGAAACGGCTACTTTGTTAAAGGACAGAAAAGCTGGAATACAGGCACGAAAGGTGTTTTGAAAGCAAATTCTGGCTCTTTCAAAAAGGGAGATAAGCCAGCCAATTACCACCCTGTTGGACACGAAAGGGTTGATTCAAAGGACGGTTACATTCTTGTGAAAGTGGCTGACAAAAACCCTTGGAAATCTAGCAAGTCAGGATGGTACCGACACAAGCACGTAGTTATTTGGGAGCAGCACAACGGCCCCGTCCCTGATGGCATGTGCGTTAGATTCAAAGATAACGATAGGCTCAACTTCGATATTAATAATTTGTTCTTGGTCAGTCGCGGGGAACACATAAGGCTAAACCAGATGGGTTACAGCGAACAACCGGAAGAGTTGAAGCCAATTGTTATCAACATCGCAAAGCTAGACCAGGCAAGCTTCGACAAAATTAAGCAACTTAAGGAACAAGCAGCATGAACAACATTATGTTAGACCTAGAAACAATGGGCAAAGGCTCAAACGCTGCTATCGTGTCAATCGGTGCGGTATTCTTCAACCCTCTTACTGGTGAGTTAGGTGAGCAATTCTACGAGCGCATTTGGCTAGAGAGCGCGGCCAAGTATGGCGAACTGGATGCAAGCACGGTTGTATGGTGGCTAGGTCAAAGCGATGAAGCACGCGCTGAGATTAATCACGATCAGAGCCTTTCTTTGCCAAATGCACTTTCAGCATTTAGCGAATTTATAGAAAAAAATGTACCGCTGTTTTCCGCAACAAGAGTATGGGGCAACGGGTGCACATTCGACAACGTAATTATTGCCAACGCATATAAGCAGCTGAAGCTTCAAAAGCCTTGGTCTTACGCTGGCGATATGGATGTACGAACCATTGTTGAGTTAGGCCGTAAGCTTCTTAATTTCGACCCTAAGAAAGACATGCCGTTTAAAGGTGAAAAGCATAACGCCCTAGCCGATGCCATTCACCAGGCTAAGTATGTTTCTGCTATTTATCAGAAGTTGGCTGAAGCTACTCATCGAGAGGTAGAAGCAGCATGAAGCGCCAGATATTCGTTAACGGTAAGCCCCACTACGCCACCGCACAGCTAGTGGGTAAAGTTCAAAGCATGGTTTAGCATAATTACACAACCATGCAGATAGCAGCGCAAATCAGCAGAACGCGAGGTTTTACCCAAAAGTTGGTTATGTCGATTAAAGATGAAGCACAAATGGGGAGAGTGGCGTGAGTGAATTACAAGACATGCTTCGCGTACAAGCGAGGCTCCACAGAAAGCAAGGTGCTAATGCCTTGGGTGATTTGTTCCAATCTGCCGCTCTGGAAATTGAGATATTAACGGAACGCCTAGAAAACCCGCAAGGATTGCAGGAATTGATTTGCGTTGAGCAAATGAAAGAAATTTCTTTGCCTGAAATACATCGAGCAAATCAAAAGCTTCACGAACAACTAGCAAAGGCTAATGAGCGTGTGAGGGAGTTGGAGAAAGAGCTTAAAGAGAGCGAAGATGACCTAGATGCTGCGGAACAGCAATTATCAAGCTACGAAAATGCACTAGAAGAAGTTCAAGCTGTTTTTGTTGATAGCGATGCCTGCCCACTTTTTGAACCGTTCAATCCAAGAAACTTATCTGCTTGGCTAAACAAATTCGCCATAGAGAAGAAGATTGAGGCGCTTGAAAGTTGCATTGATGATAACGCTATGGATAACAATGAAATAGATGCGCTTATTATTTATGTTGATGATGTTAAGGCTGATATCGAACAACTACGCAAGGAGCAAGAGTGATGAAATTTGACGAACAAACGAAAGTCCAATGCTTTTATAACGTAAACTTTAATTTGGGCGCACCTACTGGTCAGTATAAGTTTGCTTGGGGATTTGGGTGGTTTCATCTTCACGGGAATGCTACACCTTTTGTGGATCAGTTAATTGAAAAGTTGGAGTACAGCAAAGATGAAATGTTTAACATAAACCTCACATCGCTAACACCATTCCCTGATTCTGTTTTTGAGCAAGGAGAAAGCCAGTGAGTAAGCGCAAAGCAAACACCCCAATCAAGCGCAAGCAAATGATTGCTAGAACTGCGCTTAAAAACCTTTGCATTGCCATGGTATTAGGTGAAGCAAAGTATTGCGCGGTAATGAATTACAAATCGTGTAATGAAGTTAAGGTTTCTCAACAAGTCGCTGAACTTATCGCTGGCCTTCCGTGGAAATGGTATTTCGAGTGCTCAGTAGTATGCCGTGACCAACAAGGCAAAGAGTACATCGTTAGCGAAACGGTTCATTGTGAGTCAGCTTATCGCCAGTCTGACCCAAGACTTAACGAATTTCTAAACACGCACCACAAAGCGTTTTTAGCAAAGCAAAATCACTTACACGTTATCACCCTAGCATGGGTAGCCGTTCCTGCTATCGGTGACAAAGTAGATTTAGAAATTGAAACACTAGATAAGATTTACACCAAGCTAGGTGCATTTGAATACTTGTCTACGTGGGAAAATAACCAGTTGGAGGATGCGGCGTGATTGATTGGGAATTAGCGCCAGAGGGTGCAGTTGAGCTAAAAATGCTAACCGATGGCGGGTGTGCAAGATGGTTCAACAAAGACGGTAATTACTTCAGTGGTAGCGCTTGGTTAAATCCAATGCTCGAATACAAAACCATTGCCACACGCACACAACAAAAAACCGTTGCTGATGCTTATGATTGGGCAAATGGTGAGTGGGAAGAGGGCGAGAAGTGGACGCATGTTGTAGATGACGATGAAGGTCAATTAACAAAATGCAGAAAACACTTAAAGCTATGCAATGGTAGCGATTGGGTTTACGTGTGTGAAAAGGGTGAATATTTCGTGCCGAGCAAAATGGGTTATTGTGGCGTAAAACCCATCAAGCCAAAGCTAACCAAGGCGCAAGCGTGGGATAAGCTAAAAGGCTTGCCAGATAATGAGTGGGACGTTCACAGCCATATCATGAGCATCGAAGAAAAATACGACATAGTAGAGGTGCCAGCCAATGACTAACCAACAAATACTAGCGAATGGGCCTGAGGGCTGGACTCATGTTGCAATTGTTGAAGAACACGCTCACTACTGCAAGCTTTCAGATGGAATTATGCGCGATAAGTTTGTTGGCGTAAAAGATATGTGGACTCAGTTTCAGGGGTTTGAAGACGTATCACAGTTTCGCTCTCGCGAAGACATTGAGCGCATCGTTTATCTTGAAAGTGTATTGAAGGGGGAAGCGGCGTGAACGACTTTCTTTCAGATCAAGAAATTGAAGAACTTACCGGCGCTAAACAAGTGAGTAAGCAAAAAGAGATTTTGACAAAGAATCGAATATACTTTGTTGAGCGCACAGATGGAAAAATCAAAGTGTGCTGGCACCACGTTCACAACCCAATGGTTGAAATGCAATCAGAAACAGATTCACTAATTAACTGGAAAGCAGCGTCATGACCAAAAGGAAAAGCCGTAAAGACGCATGGATGCCGCCGCGTGTTTACAGAGGTAAGTCAGCTTATGAGTATCACCCTAAAATGGGTGGTGCTATTAGGCTTTGCAAACTCGATGCAAAGAACTGGGAGGTATTAAAAGCCCACGAAGATGCAGTTCAAGCGCTGGAAGCCAAAGAGAACCTTTCAGGTTTGGTGAGTGACTTTTTTGAAAGCGCTGATTTCTCTGATTTATCGAAAACTACGCAAGCTGATTACCGAAAGTATAGCCGTAAGGTTTTATCGGTATTTGGCAAAGTTCACCCCGACAACTTAGAACCTCGCCACGTTCGCGCGTACATGGATAAACGCGGAGCGAAGTCTAAGACACAAGCCAACCGTGAAAAGGCTTTTCTTTCTCGTTGCTACCGCTGGGCTTACGAACGCGGCCTAGTGAAACAGAACCCCTGCAAAGGCGTTAAACAGTTTAAAGAAACTGCTAGAGATAGATACGTTGAAGACTGGGAATACAAAGCTGTATTTGAAAACGCCCCACCCCATGTGCAAGCAGCAATGGAAATTAGTTATTTGTGCGCTGCACGTAAAGGTGATGTTCTCTCAATTACGTGGGATCAGATACGTGATGAAGGTATTTTCATTCAGCAAGGCAAGACTAACGTAAAGCAAATTAAGGAATGGACCCCTCGCCTTAGAAAAGCTATTGAGTTAGCCAAATCGCTGAGAACGGGAAATATCATTAGCCGCTGGGTTATCTGCCAGTCTAACGGAAAGTGCTACACAGGACGAGGTTTCGATCAAGGTTGGATTGATGCGCGTGAAGCAGCTAGAGCAAAAACCAACATGGCGTTGGATTTCACGTTCCATGATTTGAAAGCGAAGTCTATCAGTGACTATGAAGGCAGCACGAAAGAGAAACAGATCTTCTCTGGCCACAAAACTGAGCGCCAAGTTAATACTTACGATAGAAAAGTGAAGGTTGTTCCTACAATAGGATCTAAAAAATGAGAAGAGTCACTGGAAAGCACCTTAGCAATCAAATCCAGTACGTTGGCAAAAAATTCAACTACCTAACAGTTTTGGAGTACATTGGACACAACCATAACAAGCATGCCGTTTTTAAATTTGAATGTGACTGTGGGAAATGCATACAGACTACTATTGGCGATGTAAGGAATGGCTCCCCTTCAAGCTGTGGCTGCAGGTCAGGTAAATACTTAAACAAAGATAGAAAGCTTTATCTTGTTTGGTATCAGATGATCAAGAGATGCACTAAAAAAAGCAATAAGGACTTTGTTTATTATGGCGGGAGAGGTGTTTCAGTGTGCTCAGAATGGCACAACTTTGATACTTTTAGTCAGTGGGCTATTGAGTCTGGATACAAACAAGGTTTAACAATAGATCGCATCAAAAATAGCGGAAACTACACTCCCAATAATTGCCGATGGGTAACTATGGATATTCAGGCCGCCAACAAAAGGTATAGCAATAGGGGCAAAACGATTGTTGTTGATGGTGTAGAAAAGACATACAAAGAGTGGGCTGAACTACTTGGTGGTAGTGCATCTCTTATCTATGACAGAGTACATAGACAAGGATGGGACCCAAGGGATGCTGTTACCAAAAAGCCCAAAAGTGTTAGGAAAGTTGTTAGGAAATAAGTAAACGATGAGTTTGTTGTGTTATTTCTTCTGCTGATAAAGCATTGTTTTTAAACGTATTTTGATTGGTGCCCGGGGCCGGACTTGAACCGGCACGCTGTTACCAGCGAGGGATTTTAAATCCCTTGTGTCTACCAATTTCACCACCCGGGCATCGGGTTGCTTTTCAGCAAAGGTGTCAGGCGTAGAACCTGATGCTGCGTTGCAGCGTTTGGAGGCGGAACCCGGAGTCGAACCGAGATAGACGGATTTGCAATCCGCTGCATAGCCATTCTGCCATTCCGCCAGATGCGCCTGGCGCGTGATTAAAACTCATCTCTAAGAGATTGGAGCGGGAAACGAGATTCGAACTCGCGACCCCGACCTTGGCAAGGTCGTGCTCTACCAACTGAGCTATTCCCGCATGTCTTAATCGACCATTTCGTTTGGTTGATGTACTCTCGAAATGTGGGGTGCATTCTACCTACCCATTCAAAACTGTCAACACAAAAAAGCGTTTAAATTGAGATAAATGCGGTTTTTTATGATCGTTTGCTATTTTTTTATTCACTTTGATTAATGTACGATCAATTTCACTTTACTGCGCCACTTCGAAGGTGTGGCCAGGCCGCTTTTGTATAAACAAACATTGACCAAATTGACAGCACTGCTGAGAAATATAAAAGAATATAACCTAAAGAAACCCAATAAATAGTTATGCCCATAAAGGTTTCTAATCCCGACAACAAGCCAATTAAGGCTAACATTTGCGCAGTGGTTTTTGCTTTACCTATAAAAGACACTTTAACCGCATCCCTTACACCATTCGAACCCATCCATTCACGTAACGCCGACACATAAATTTCACGAACCAATAGCGCAATAGATGGCAATGTGATCCACAGGTTTGCATAACTATGAGTAATCATAAGAAGAGCAGCGCCCACAATGAGCTTGTCTGCTACAGGATCTAAGAATGCACCAAAGGGTGTAGACTGCTGTAGTTTTCTTGCTAGATAGCCGTCAAACCAGTCCGTTATTGCCGCAAGCCAAAAAATAAATGCGCCTGCCTCGTGCGCCCAGCGCCAATCAAGAAAATAAACAACTACAAATACAGGAATAAGGATTACTCGGAATAAAGTAATACAGTTTGGAACAGTCCACATAAAAAGTACGTCTCGGTGTTATGCCTCTATGGGCGTTTTAGCGCGGTAGCGTATAAGCTCTGCATCTTTCATTTTTGTAACACATTACCTTAATTTGTAATGCATTGCTTGTTACTCATTCATTTATTGATGAAGGTGGTCGTAAATAGTTTCCGCCAGTTCGGGGCTTATACCAGGTACATTTGAAATTTCATCTTTGCTGGCTTTCTTAAGACCCTGCAAGCCCCCCATGAATTTAAGCAGTGTTTGTCTGCGTTTAGCACCAATACCAGGTATGCTTTCCAAACTCGATGTGGTTTTAACTTTCTGGCGTCGGTTGCGGTGCCCAGTAATGGCAAATCGGTGAGACTCATCGCGAATATGCTGAATAAGGTGAAGCCCTGGCGAATGGCTGTCCATCGGCAGAACCTGATGGCTACCTGCCAGTATTAGTGTTTCTAAGCCAGGCTTACGGGTGGTGCCTTTTGCCACGCCTAACAGCATAGGCTTTTTATCATGGGGCCAATCTTCAAAAAACGCTTCTGCTTGGGCAAGCTGTCCTTTACCACCATCTATTAATAGAAGGTCAGGTATTTTTTGCACTTCTTTCACTGACTTGTAGCGACGTTTTAACGCCTGTGCCATGGCCGCGTAGTCATCACCTGGGGTAATGCCTTCTATATTGTATCGGCGATAGTCACTCTTGTGCGGACCTTCACGATTAAATACCACGCACGAAGCCACCGTTTGCTGGCCAGACGTATGTGATATATCAAAACACTCCATGCGTTGAATAGGCGTATCAACTTCCAGTGCCGCTTCTAAGTCGAGATAGCGTGCAAACACAGACTTTTGCTGACTGTATTGAGCATCTAACGCAGTTTGCGCATTTGACTGCGCGAGCTGCAGGTACTTGCGCTTCTCTTCCCTCGCCCCTTTAAAGAACTGAACCTTGTGCCCCGCTTCACTAGCTAGTACATCTGCTATAGCGTCTTCATCAGTTAATGTATTGCTAAGTACTATCTGCTTGGGAATAACTTTGTTTCCCGCCAGATAGAACTGTAGGAAGAAAGATTCAAAAACTTCTTGTTCATCGGCAGTGTTGGGTACTTTGGGAAAATAGGCCTTGCTGCCTAACAACTGCCCTTCGCGAATAAACATTACCTGAATACACGCCATATTGCCTTTAAACGCAAATCCAAACACATCCATTTCGTCTTGAGTACCGGCAACCCACTGTCGTTCTTGAACTTTTCTTAGTGCATTAATCTGATCGCGGTAACGGGCAGCGGCTTCAAAGTTTAGTGCCTCGCTGGCTGCTTCCATCTTTTCCACCAGCCCACCAATGACCTGCTGGTTTTTACCTTTCAAGAACAAGCGTGCAAAATTGACCTGCTCTTTATATTCTTCATCGCTTACATAGCCTTCTACACACGGCGCACTGCAGCGCTGCATCTGATACTGAAGACAAGGTCTACTGCGTGCTCGGTAATAGCTATCTTCGCACTGACGTACGGGGAAAATTCGCTGCATTGAACGCAAGCTTTCTCGCACCGACCACGCACTGGGGTATGGGCCAAAGTATTCGCCCTTTTTCTTTTGAGGGCCGCGATGGAAAGAAAGCCTTGGATGTTCGTGGTCGGATAAGAAGATAAAGGGATAAGACTTGTCGTCACGCATGACCACGTTGTAACGCGGTTTGTATTTCTTGATGAAGTTGTTCTCAAGCAAGAACGCTTCGGTTTCGCTGTTTACAACCGTGACATCCATGTTCGCAATCTGACTAACTAGCGAACGCGTTTTGGCGTTATCAAGATTACTACGAAAATAGCTTGATACACGCTTTTTAAGGTTTTTGGCTTTTCCTACGTAAATAACCTCTTCCTGACTATTGTACATGCGGTACACGCCAGGTTGAGAGGTTAGATTCTTAAGAAATGCTGCTGAATCAAATGCAGACATAATCACTTTGACGTTGCGCGTCTAGTGACGCTTAAAAGGTGTTAGGATTGATAAGCTTATGACGATAGGCCAAGTGCGTTAGCTCTACATCAGAATTTACGCCTAACTTTTGAAACATTCGGTAACGGTAAGTATTAACCGTTTTTGAGTTAATACTGAGTTCTCGGGCTATATCAGGCACTTTGTGACCTTCGGTTAATCGCATTGCTATTGTAAGTTCTCTACTTGATAGCTCGTCAAACGGATTATCCGAACTAGGCAATAACTTACCGATGGCGATGCTATTGGCCACTTCTTGATCAACATACTTTTGTCCTGCCGCAACTTTATGGATAGCGCGTATTACTTCGTCTGGCTCTGCATCTTTTGTCAGAAAACCGTATGCGCCCGCATCCATAACTTGCATTGGAATAGGACTTTCTTTGTGCATTGAAACACAAATAACACGCGTATTTTCAGACATACGAACAATTTTCTTTGTCGCTTCCAGTCCGCCAATACCGGGCATATTCACGTCCATGAGTACCACATCTGGCGCGTTTTTTCGACACAAAAGTACTGCGTCTTCACCGTTCTTCGCTTCTGCGAGGATAGTAAAATCGTCTACGTCTTCCAGAATCCGGCGTATCCCTGTTCTGACCAAATCATGGTCATCTGCTAGGATTATTTTTATCACTCTAGTATCTCACTGACTTCAGTTTTACATACAACTGGAATAAAGGCTGATAATGCTCATTAATGAGAAGTATTACCAGCCTTTAACCTTATCCAAGTCATCATACCACGAGATAAGAATTCGTGAAGTAGAGATACACAATTTGAAACTAAATTATTGATCTAGATTACTTTTAGGCAGCTATTTAGGTAATTCAAACCACAAGGCCACACTTTCCTCTGAGGCTTTCAGACGAATGATGTCTTGCTCGTAAATACCCAAAGCATCGCCTGCCTCTATTTCAAATGCATTCGTTTCACTGTCTACCACAGCCTGTACATTACCGCTAATCATATGAAGGTAACCCTTTTGGTCTTCAGTGCCATGCTCCCATGTTTCGCCAGCTTTCAAAGTTAAACGGCTGATTGCAGCATTTTGCTTAATGCGTAATGACCCTTCCCTACCGTCATCACTTACTAATAATTCAAGCTTTGAATCATGGTTATTTCCACCCGCCTGTGTGCCAAAGGTTTTTTGCGCATAGCTGGGCGTACCGCCTTTTTCATTGGGCACAATCCAAATTTGCAGAAAGTTAACAGGCTCTTCAGTAGAAGGGTTAAACTCCGAATGCATAATACCCTTACCTGCACTCATTACTTGCACGTCACCCGCAGGCACTACGTACTCATTACCGGTATTATCCTTGTGCTTTAAAGCACCGCTCACAACATATGAAATTATCTCCATATCTCTGTGACCATGGGTTTCAAAACCTCTACCGGCCTGAACAACATCGTCATTGATAACCCGTAGCGCTGAAAACCCCATATGTTTTGCGTCATAATAGTGTCCAAACGAAAAGCTATGTTGGCTTTTTAGCCAGCCAAAGTTCACTTTTCCTCTTTCATTCGCTTTTCTCAAATACATCATCTTGCATTCCTTATAACCATAAGCCGCCACTGACTCTTACCCAACAGGAGTAACGCTGGGCGATAGAACATGTGTTAAGGGCTAATTATCTAATAAGGCCATTTTAATCCTCTTTAATAGAAATAAAATGTCATATATTTGAGCTTATTATTCTAATAATTAGAATAAAATTGACTGTCGATCAACAGATGCGGGTTAAGCTACGCTAAGAAATAAAGCACAGTCTTTGCAGCGCGGTTTCTACAACCGCAGGGTGACAGGCTAAATTTAGCCTAATATGGTGTGGAGAACCAAAGGTCGCGCCGTCGTTACCTATCACGCCGCGCTCAATACATCCTTCCACAGTGGTCACGGGTGAATATTTGAGAGGTTGACGAGAAGCGTCACCTAAAGGAGCTTCATCCACAGAAGCGATACTGTTCGGCTGTGTTAAATGCGAAGGGAATGTTGAAAGGTCTAGCCACAAGAAATAGCCAGCGCTGCCCATTGTATAATTAACAGATAAACCATAGTGCTCAAAGAAGCGCACAACAAGCTTTCGGTTGAAGCTCAACGCACTTTTTACGCTGTCTAACCAAGTACTTCCCTTCTCATAGGCGGCAATCAACGCAACTTTTCCTAAGTTACTTGCGTTAAGGTGCCTGCTATTAATAGCTTGGGCAAACGTCTCTTTGATCGTTTTATCCTTAATGACCGCATACGATGCACCTGGAATACTCGCTAGGTTAAACGCCTTGGACACGCTATTAATGTGGATAATGCGTGGCAGTTGATGAGTATGGATGTTACCACCGTTTAGACTTTCTTGGCGCCCCTCGTTCTTATTGCTCACCTCTGCACCAAACATGGGTATTAGCGTTGGTTCATTTGACGAATTAAATGCAAACTCGCTGTGTACCTCATCAGTGATCATTAAAATATCGTTCTTGGCGCAGAAGCTCATAATAACACGCTGATCTTCTACACTTAACACTGTACCTGTAGGGTTATTAGGATGGCAAATCACGAATGCAGCCGCAGCACTATCGAAGGCTGAAGTATCTATAGTTGCGTTAACACCTTCGACGTCCTCCTGACGATTCTTGTCGCTATCCTTTGTCGCGGTAACTTCAGAAAGCCTAGTCTGAATTTGACGCGCGTTTTGAATGACTGGAATAGATACTGGCGTTAAGCCGTTATTATTAATAGCCTCTGTTAAAGGGGAATAGGTTGGTGTTAAAACCATGACTTTTTGACCAGGTTGGCAAAAAGTGTGAAGCGCAACGTCTATTGCTCCTATTACGCTCGCAACATCCACAACATCGCCACTTTCTACTTTAAAGCGACTACTTTTTTGCGTGGTACGCTCAAAACGTTTTGCTACCGCGTCACCGATATCAAGGGACTGATATCCATAAGTAGAGCGAAGGTTTTGTGTAATCGCGCTGAGAATTTCATCACAAGGCGGGATGTCCATATCCGCTATCCACATTGGAATAGGGTCTTGCTGAGACGCGACAACGTTCGCTTGAGATGAAAACGCGCCCTGAAAGCGGCGAAATATCGCTGAATATTTAAGACGGGTTTGATCGAGTTTCAGGTGAGAAGGTGCCTGCCATACATCCTTGTAAGGCATAAACTCGCTTTGCATAGCGTTGAACACGGGGAGATGGCTTAGCGCGTTGCTCACCTTCACATTATCCTATCTATATAGCCTTACGCATTTACTATTGGCTAAAGGCCTTCTGAAATCTATTATAATTATAAGCGCGAAACACGCGTACCGCGCTCACTTTATACTGCACACACACTTTAATAGACACCGTGTTAGTCTATCTTTTCAAACACGTTAAATTCAGAAAGCGTATGTTGGTATTTCCGCTTTGTTTCTCGAATGACAAATGGAATGTCTTTAGGTTCAGCAATTCGTTTAAAGCTATGACCTAATGCATCTTCAAGCGCCTGAGTAGAGCTAAGCGTTTCACCATTTTCATCTTTATAGCCGCCCAACCATTCACTTCTTTCGGTATACTCTTGCAACCATGTAAAGGGGCTGGCGACAACGAGCAATCCACCTTTATTTAGCCGTGTGGCCATGTCCGTTAATACCTTTCTTGGACTATACACTCTATCAATAAGGTTGCCTAAGAAGATCAAGTCGTAGCCTGTAAATTGCGGCTTCAAATTACACGCATCACCTTGTGCGAAAGCAACGTTGTCTACACTGTCATCTAAACCGAGCGCAGAGAGCTTACGCGCCTTAAACGACGTAAGTTCACCTTCTTCTATAAGGTTATAGCGTATTTCACCACGCTCTTGCATCTCAAACGCTGTTTTTATAAAGCGTGCAGAAAAATCGATGCCATCGACATGATCGAAGTATTTTGCAAGTTCAAAGGTAGACCGACCAACGGCACACCCCAAATCTAACGCTTTAGCGTGTTGACGCCCTTGCATAGCGTCAATACAAAACTGCGCACTGGCTTTAGCAAAATTAGGGACGCCGTAGTACTCGTCGCCGTAATGGAATTCACTGTATTGCGAAACCTGTGTATCACTTTCATAATCAAAATCGTTCACTGCTATAACTCGCTTTCCTTGAACATACCGAAACCCCGCGTGCTGAAAGAAGTGGCGCCTAAAAGCGTAACGACTATCTTTCATTGCTTCGTTACCTGTAGATACCCAACTACCGCCTTTAATGAGGTTATGCTTATTGTCGAATGTTGGTGTTGTAAAGTCGTCATATAAAGGATGAACGTTAAAGCCCTCAAACGGATAGATGGGTGTTTCTGTCCATTGCCATACGTTGCCAACAACATCATAAAATTC
Organism: Alteromonas sp. DY56-G5; assembly: GCF_041414725.1. NCBI lineage: Bacteria > Pseudomonadati > Pseudomonadota > Gammaproteobacteria > Alteromonadales > Alteromonadaceae > Alteromonas > Alteromonas sp. DY56-G5. The sequence continues at coordinate 82,331 of NZ_JANHZQ010000006.1, forward strand.
GCCGGACTTATTAACATTAACAGGTTCACTCGACGCATACTTTTGCAGCGCTATGTTGAATCCTTCGCTGTATACGGTTTGTGTTACACCAGCCTGCTGTCGTAACGCTTGCCATTCATTTTCAGTCGGCAGACGGATAAGATCACCCGTTTTTTCACTCAAGTAGTTACAAAACGCTTTCGCTTCATGATAATTCACATCCACAGGCCAATCTAAAGGTAGTGGATGCTCTTCAAGCATGCTGCGATATAAATAATCATCACTCTTTTTAATCCAAAATACAGGGTGCTGAGCTTTAGTATATTCGCGCCACTTATTGCCTTCAGCCTCCCAGTATTTTGCGTTGTTATAGCCGCCGTCTTGCACAAACGATAAATACTCACCATTACTTACAAGAAATTTAGACGCACTAAACTCGCTAACGGATTCTTGCTGAGAACCATATTCATTGTCCCACCCGTAATAAGCACTGTCCCACGCTTTGTAATTTATGACTTTCTGTGCCGGAACGGTCATTAAAACATTAGCCTCTAACGCTTCAGCATTAGTTTGCATAGTGCTACATGCAGGCCATTCTGGGCTGGGGCGTACCGATGCAATGGGTAGCTGTCTGATTAGAACAGATGAGGTTTCTAAATGAATACGTTCATGCTCTATTCCCATTACAACGGGCCACATTGGACTTTCCCAGTCAATAGGCATGCTGAAAGACATGGTATCTATTAAATCGCATACCAATGTGCGCACTTGATTACGATATTTACGCACCTCTTCCACCTTCGGCCAGTCGTAATTTTCATCGTTAAGATCATCCCAACTCATTTCATCAACACCAATGGCAAATAGCGATTCAAATTTTGGGTTAATGCGCTCGTTTATTGCCTTAGACAGTACTAATTTATTGATAAAGAAAGTAGCAGTATGACCAAAATAGAAAATTAACGGATGGCGCAACTTTTCAGGTCGTTGATAAAATACGTCATCATTGGCAAGACAAGAGAAAATCGATTCGTAGGTATCAAAGGAATCGAGGAAATAAGCCTTTATTTCCTGTCTTTTTTGCTCAACTGTTCCGTCCCGTAAATTAAGTGTGGGCATTGCCTGCATAATGTCCTCTCGATTTTTGTTATTACTACCAACTGCGTAGGACCAGCGCCATAAGAATAAAAGAAGAGCGCTTTAAAATGCCGTAATGATTTCAGTTGATTGCTAACCCTTTATGTATACCAAGCTTTTATGAATAAAGCGCGACATAACTAGGTTTTTATGGAATGTCCTGTAATTACAAGATACAGACAGGATGAGATCAGAAAATATTTCACCCATAAAAAAACCCGCAACAATGTGCGGGTTATTCGTATTTGGCGGAGAGTGAGGGATTCGAACCCCCGGTGGGTTTGACCCCACGTCTGATTTCAAGTCAGGTGCATTAAACCGGGCTCTGCCAACTCTCCTGAAGTGACGCTTATTTTAATGATTTACGTGACGCTGTAAAGCACTAATTTCAATTAAATCAATCAACTGGTGAAATATTCACCTTTTCGCAAGAATAATAACCATCTTGGTAGAAAATGGCCTACGTTCTCATTATTTAAAAACACTATTAGCGTTAACCTACTATAAATGCTCGTAAAACATAAAACGAAGTTTTTTAAAAGCGATTGAAGTTCTCACTCAAAAATTGTCATTGGGTATTCTATGCACGTCGACAGCTCATGACGCCAAAAATGATAATGTTCGTCTAGCTTTGAATAATGTGGTTGTGCGTAGGTTTCACTCTTGGCTATAGCCATATACTAAAGCGAGTAAATTTAGCCCATAAAAAAACCCGCAACAATGTGCGGGTTTTTCGTATTTGGCGGAGAGTGAGGGATTCGAACCCCCGGTGGGTTTGACCCCACGTCTGATTTCAAGTCAGGTGCATTAAACCGGGCTCTGCCAACTCTCCTGAAGTGCTGCGTATCTTAATGATTTATGTGGGACTGTAAAGCACTAATTTTAACATTTTTACTCAAACGACCAATTGATAATCAAAGTGTTCAAAATTTAATTGCTCTCGTTTAACGCAGGCTTTATTCAATCAGGTATTGCACTGACGCGGTAATGTGAAGCACTGGTCAATCACACCACACAAACATGCTTGCAGGTTTGGTTAGAAGCGTTAAAGACAGGGCTTTATCAGCTGCTCTATTATTAACACCATAACAAACATGGAGTGGAAGAAGGTGCTCTTCTCTAGGATGGGCGTATCGCGCATCCGGCGCGCTGTACCATTCAACAAGACGAGCTTTGCGTTCATTCTCGTTGTAGGCACTGGTCCGCATAGTTGTCTGAAGCCAGTTATTAAAGCGCGTTGCTTTTCGCATTGCATCATCGGAGCTATCAAAAAAGCCCTGCATATTGTGAAAAGAAGACCCCGAGCCCAATACTAAAATATTCACTTCGTTCTTTGCATCACTATTTACAGGCTCTACCCCAAGTTCAACAGCTTTCCTAATGGCTTCCCCCAATAGCACATGCTTTTTAGAATCCAAATCAGACGTAATGGATAGTTGAATACAGGGTACATCGGCACTGGGATACATAATACTTAGGGGAATGAACATTCCGTGATCGAAACCACGTGCCCTATCCTCCCGTACAGCAATGCCTTGTTCTGCTAAACGCTTTAGTAATAAAGTTGCAAGTGCTACTTCCCCTTTGGCCGGATATTCAAGGGAATACGCCTCTTTTGGGAAGCCATAATAGTCATAAATCAAGGAAGGTTCTGGGTGAGTAGTTACACAGACTTCAGTATCCTCCCAATGGGCACTAATCACTATGACTGCATCGGGTTTGGGTAAATCTGATGATAATGCTTTGAGCGCTTCAATCATTTCAATATGATAGGCAGGCGTTCTCGCCTCTCCTACTGACTGCATTTCAAGAAGTGGAAGCGGCCCTCCACCATGAGAAATATAAGCGGTGTTAATTCGCACAGACGGGTGAGTTTGCGTTCGCTGTTGCATAAAACCATACCTTGTTAGATGTAGAGAATACCATTCCTGCATTCCCACGCTTCGCTAGGAAACTTACTAGCGTCTTCTGAGTGGGCAATTATCTATGCGGATTGATATAAGGGCTCCATAGCTATTGAAACCGGCGCATTTTGGCCGGTTTCGTTAGTCGTCGAAATCTCACAACCGCTATTTATTAAGCTTGTGACTAATAAGGGAATCGATTGAAAATTTACCGCCACCTTGAATAGCTAGCGCACCTGTTGCAGCAAGTAGCGTTAGTGCAAACTCGTAACCGTTGTTAGTCATAAATAAACCGTTTGCTGCATGTACACTAAAAATCGCAATCACCATTGTGAATGCACTTACTAAAGCAGCTGGGCGTGTTAGAAAACCCATAATAAGCGCTAGCCCGCCAAAAAACTCAGCGCTGCCGGCCAGCAATGCCATTAAAAAGCCTGGCGCTAAACCAATGCTTTCCATCCACTGACCTGTGCCTTCTAATCCATAACCACCAAACCAAGCAAAAAGCTTTTGTGCGCCGTGTGCGGTAAGAATAATGCCCACAGGCACACGTAAAACCAAACTAGAAACACTGCTGTTAGAAGTAAAAATGTTTTTTAGAAATTGCTTGTTCATTGTTAAATCCTCAAAGTCTCTCGTAATTGAAAGTGTCATATCTAAAAAGTGATGAACGCTCCGCCTGACTTCATTGAGTTGGCACAGCGCTAACCTGATGCATATAGAATAGTTACCAACACCTATTGTATAAAGCGGTTAAATATTGAATGATTACCAACAAATTGTTGTTTATTGAGACGAATGGTTAAACGATGGATAAATTATCGCTACTGAAAACTTTCTGCGTTGTTGCGAATGAAGGCAGTTTTACAAAAGCTGCAGAAAAGCTAGACACGTCAAATCAACTCGTAAGCAAGTATGTTGCCGAATTAGAGAAGCAACTTGATACGCGTTTATTCAATCGCACTACAAGAAAAATTCACCTAACCGAGGCTGGTCAGCAGTGTTTGCAACATGCAAATCATATTCTAGAAAGCGTAACCGATATGGAAAGTCAGCTTGGGTTGCTCAATACGGAAGTAAAGGGAGTTCTGCATGTAAGTGCCCCTGTCTCTTTCTCAACATTACATTTAGCGAGTGCACTCAGTGCGTTTCAACAAGCACACCCTCACGTATCGATAAACTTGCAGCTAAACGATAGAAAGATTGATGTGATAGACGAAGGGTTTGATGTAGCAATACGTGCAGGTCACCTAGCTAACTCGTCGCTGGTGGCCAAGAAAATCACAACGATAAAGCTGGCCCTGTGCGCTTCACCAGCCTACCTGGAAAAATATGGCACACCGCAACATCCAGCCGAATTAAAACCAGAACACTATCTTGAGTACTCCTACGTCAACTATGATAACGATAAATCAGTGCTTATTGCGGCGCTTAAAGCAAATGCCCAGACTGTGACGCCCAAGCTAACCGCCAATAATGGAGAAGTCCTAACCAATGTAGCAAAGCAGGGTGAAGGTTATGTACTTCAACCTACCTTTATTGCCGGTGAAGCGCTCAAAAACGGGGAACTCGTGTCCATACTGGACGATTTCGTACCGCAAGCTATCTCTTTGTATGCGGTCTATCCTCATCGTAAGCTCATTTCTAATAAGCTAAGGGTTTTCATTGACTTTTTATCAAGCTATTTTGAAAGTACGCCCTACTGGGACAAGTAAATCGCGGTACGCGTAACGCTTAATTTATGTGGTAAAAACGTAACTTCAGTGGATGAGTGATATCAGCATAATAAATTAAATAAAAACGGCGTGGAGAAACACCTCCGACGCCGTTCGCGTAATAGCATATCTGGTTTCAGTAACTTGAACTTTAAAGAAGTAACCTTACCCTAAAGCCCTCATCACATTCTGAAGGTTTCCATAATCGCGGGCACACCCGGGAACATACCAATTAGTGCCATAACGGTACATAACACCAAAAACGTAATTCCTGGAATTAGCCAACGCCCTGCTTTGCCGAGCTCTCCAGCTCTATCTTTGCACCCAACGAGCCCCAAATTATCCAAAAGCATAGTAAAAGACCATCCGAATACTGGATTAACTAGTACAGAGGAGATCACCACCAATGCGGCAGATTGCGTCGTTTTACCTTCACGCGTCATTTGCATACCGGCTTCCATAAGCGGCAGAAAGACCCCAACAATAAGCGCTACGCAAAGCACTGGCGGCCAAATTGCTAGATCCATGGGGTAACCCCAAAGTGCCGCTACAACGCATAAAAAGCCAGTAACTAATGCACCACCGGGTATGGGTCTGCGCGCGATTGAAGCCGGAATAATGTAGGTCCCCCACGAAGATGAGATATTCCCCCCTCCCAGTAGGCTTCCCACTGCCTGACGACTAGATGCAGCAATCATGGTGTCATCTATATTCATGTGCGCTCGTTCACTTTTTTTAGGGTAGCTAAGCTTTTGGAAGACTTGATGACCTAAGAAATCTGGCGACCACATAGACACAGCCAGCACAGCAAAAGGCAGCACAGCAATGAAATGTGACCAGTCTGGCAGGCCCAGTTTCCAACCTGTGTCTTCCCCCCACCAATAAGCAGGGTTCAAGTTAGGCATACCCGGCGACGTTGTGAACTCAAATGGCGCACCGAAGGAAAACGCAATGACCGCCGCCATCACCGCACCAAGCGGAATGGCTAGCCAGCGCTTTTGAATATGCTCTAGCCATGCATACATTAAGATAGTGGCAATGATCACCACGAAGGCTAAGTAAGCCATATCGAAGCTTTCTGCCCACGCAAAGAGTTTCTTCACCTGGCCTGTGATGCCAATAAACCCTAAGTACAACAGCAGCCCACCGCATACACCGTTACTGGTTAGCCTGGCTAGCACACTGCCGCCCTTCGTTATTCCTAAAATAAAACCAAATAGTCCAATGAGTAGACCGAGCGCCATGGGATGGCCGCCAGATGCAACAATAAGGGGTACCAAGGGCAGTAAGGGGCCGTGTGTACCTGCTAAATTAGCTGACGGGTTCAGAAAACCGGAAATCAGAACAACGAACAAGACTGCTGCAATGAGTAATTCAAAGCGCACGTTTTCAATAACAAACTCAGGAGATAGCCCTAGCGGTGCTGCGAATGCACCTACTACGGCGGCAACCATAACGATTTTTCCTATGGTCGCCGCCATGCCTGGCACAAAGTCTTCCCACTCAACGCGGTAGTCTTTACCAGGCAGGTTCAACCGCCAACGTTTTGGAGAAAGTATTTGAAGTTCGTGATTTAAATATTCGTCTCTTGATTTAAAACTACTGCTCGGTTTGTGAAGATTTTGATAAGAAGAACTTTCTTGTGACACATAACACCTTTAGATTGCGCGGAAGAAAAGCGCAAGCCTAAACATGTGAACGGAATGTAACAATGCGACTGTGGTCTTATACGAAAGTCTAACGTGGTAGACGGGCATAAAAAAAAACCCGCAACAATGTGCGGGTTTTCATAATATGGCGGAGAGTGAGGGATTCGAACCCCCGGTGGGTTTGACCCCACGTCTGATTTCAAGTCAGGTGCATTAAACCGGGCTCTGCCAACTCTCCTGAAGTGCTGCGTATCTTAATGATATTTTTATGACTGTAAAGCGAAAAATTAAAAAAGTTGTCTAAGTGCCGAGATTTCAATCAAATAGACTGTTTAGCACGTACAAGAGATGTTTTTATATTCACCTGACACCATTTTCATCTGAAACTACTTGAAAATGGGAACTAAAACCCATACAACATACACTAAATAATTGTGAACCATTTTGGTCATATCATAAGTCCTATTGGAGGAAACAATGGATCAACGTTCGATGTATTCAAGTGCATCTCAACCATCGGTATTGCAGACGAACAAGGTTCTACGCAACACCTATATGCTGCTTGCGATGACACTGGCGTTTAGTGCAGTTTGTGCTGGTATAGCAATGGCAGTAGGCATTTCTCCTATGATGTCTCTTGTTATGACTATCGGCGCTTTTATAACTCTTTTTGTAGTTCAGAAAAAAGCTGATTCAGCATCTGGCATCTACTGGGTGTTTGCATTCACAGGTTTAATGGGTGCTTCACTAGGTTACACGCTTAATTTCTATTTAGGCGTTGCTGGTCCAGGGCTAATCATGGAAGCATTAGGTGCAACAGCCCTCGTGTTTTTCGCGCTATCTGGCTACGCCCTAACCACTAAGAAAGACTTCTCATTTATGGGCGGTTTCTTGGTAGTAGGTTTAGTGGTTGTGCTTGTGGCGGCAATTGCGAACATCTTTTTCGCAGTTCCAGCGGTAAGCTTAGCAATCAGTGCAGCGATTGTGTTTATTATGTCAGGTTTCATCTTGTTCGATACTAGCCGTATCATTCACGGTGGTGAAACAAACTACATTCGTGCAACAGTTTCGCTATACTTGAACATATACAACTTGTTCACGTCTATCCTTCACCTTTTAGGTGCGTTTGGTGGCGACGATTAAAACAGCGTTAAAGGTTTAAAGAGAAACACCCCTTAACCGGGGTGTTTTTATTTGTATGGCAGAATATTCAGTACTTATCACATCATCACCTTTTCAAGGTGACACGGCTTTGCGCGCCCTTGCGTTTGTGCAAGGCGCCATAGATAACGGCGACGTAGTTAACAACGTTTTCTTTTACAGCGAAGGTGTACACCACACCAATAACTTAATGCTAAAGACGGGCGACGAGCTGTTCGCATTTGATGGTTGGAAGGCTCTAGCGACTGAGCACAATGTGAAATTACTTGTATGCATTACCGCCGCCGTTAAGCGAGGTATTGTTAGTGAATTAGAGGCGAAAGAGAATGGGTTGTCTCAGGCCAACTTATCCGCGCCTTTCGAGCAAGCTGGCTTGGGCGAATTCTTCACTGCGCTCCACGATTGCAACAGGTTGGTACAATTCTAATGGCGCAACTACTTATTAGGTTTACGCAAAGCCCTTTTTCCAATGCTAAAAGCCAAGACGGTTTAGATTTTGCGCTTGCTGCAACAAACTATGGGCACGATGTTAAAGTGCTTTTTGAAAGCCAAGGTGTACTGCAGCTTGTTAAGGCAGCGTCTACCAAAGGACTAAAAAATCACACCAAACGTTTAGCTAGCATGCCGTTTTTCGATATCGAAGAATGCTTTGTGTGTAAAGCAAGTGCAGATACCTACGACATTGAGCAGGTTCTTTCTAATAACAGTCTAGTTGATGAGTTAGACTGTGAGTGGATAACCCCAGAAGAAAAGGTCACGCTTATCCAAAGCGTAGATCATGTGGTGACATTCTAATGCTTATTACTATTTCAACGCCAAATTTGAGCACTGAATACAAACAGCTTATTGAAGCCACTTTTGAGCAATCGACTTCTACTTATGTTGTATTTGTTGGTGATGGCGTTTATGCCCCTGCATTAAACACCGCGTTTTTTGAGCAGCTGGCCAATACGCTAGAAAGCACGGTAAAAGACAAATCAACGCTAAACCTGTCGTTCTTGAGTACAGATGCGGATACCAGGGGCGCAAATCTTCCCGAACATATTAATCCTATTTCTCACAAAGAACTTGCTGCAATATCAGCAAAAAATCAGCACTGGATACCCCTTTCATGACACAAGAAACCTATAGCTTCAATTATAAAGGGCAAGCGATCCCTACAGACAAAGCCGGGTATTTACTCGACTATACCCTTTGGGAAGAAGATATGGTTGAGTTGCTGGCGCAAGAAGAGAACATTGAATTAACAGAAGCCCACTGGGAAGTGGTGCGCTTCGTACGCGCATTCTATGAAGAGTACGAAACCAGCCCAGCAATTCGTGCTTTGGTGAAAGCTATGGCCAATAAGTTTGGGCCAGAAAAAGGTAATAGCCGCTACCTGCAGCGACTCTTTAAAAAAGGCCCGGCTAAGCAAGCCACCAAACTGGCAGGGTTACCTAAACCTGCCAAATGCTTGTAAAGTCGATTACGCATTGTATTTAAAGCGCTAGCGCCCCTCTGCTAGCCTTTTTCCCTTTCGCATATTCCTTGAGATTACTTACTCGTGATATCGCAGTATCGCTTGTTGTGTATCGACGGGCTTAACCCCACCTACTAGCCTTCTACTAAAAGCACTCGTTAAGTTGCTGCTCGGGTTGAAGCTATTCGAGGTAACTATAAGAAGCGCCACCCTATTGTTATCTTTCTTGGCTTTGGTGTTGATATTGCAACACCTCTTTTACATTAGCGTTTTAACTGAGGTTTTAGGCACATTTTTCATACTCGTCTTTCACCGAACACCATAAACGTGAATGTTTTACATAAATGGACATAGGAGGCTGTATGACAGTTCAGAAACACTACGTAATTGTGGCCAACCACGACAACGCCACAGCTTACACCTATATCAATCACGGAAGTGCGCTTGTTGAAGTAAAGAAATGGCACAATGAGTTTAGTGGTGCGAGTGACCAAGACATTTATACAGATAAACCCGGCAGACAATCGGCTCCCGCTTCGCAAGTACCAGGCGTTGATAGCATGAATCGAAAAGATGCCGCTGAACTCGAAGATGAACGATTTGCCAGTGACATTGCTGACTGGCTGGATGGCGAGCGTAAACGAGGTGCGCTAGGCTCAATAGATATTATTAGCGGGCCAGGGTTTCTTGGCAAATTGAGAAATGGAATGTCATCTCAATGTTCAGATGTGGTCGATAAAGAAGTGAAAAAGAATGTTTTAGGTGCGGACGAGGAAACCTTGCTTTCTTACCTTAAATAAAGCGTTATTTAGCACAGAGGTTGTCACAGGCGGCTGTTGTTATAGCCGCCTTTATTTTGCTCTCTTGCTAGTTTAAATTAATCGTTTTCGTCAGCCTTTAATATATTGACTTCCCCCATTGCTTGAGCGCTTTTAAACGTTTTTACTCGCGTTACTTCAAGGTCGGTATAAATGCGAGGGTTATTCAAAATATACTCTACCTCATTATTCAACGAGCCATGTTTGTCAGTGGTTAACCATGCATTAATAGCGTGACTATCGTGAGGAAGAAAGCATGGAATAGATTTTTCATGATACTGGCAAAAGCCATCTATGGGCGGACGTGTCACCACCGCACAGGAAAACAACCCATTACTAAACCGCCGGTATACCGCGCCAATAAGTAAGGCGCCGCTTTGGGGCTTCATTAAATAATGTGATTTTCCTTTTCCAAGTGGGTTTGACTCGCCTACTGCCGTTGCTACAACTATAGCCCGCCGTTCACGAATAAACTTTCCCCAATAAGGGCTATCTAAGTTTCGGGCGTTAAATGTTGTTCTGTTCCCAACCTCTAGCGTGTTGCCAACAGGCTTAGCATCAAACCACCATGTCGCATCTATTGTGCTATCACTAGATACGATTATATTGGTTATTTGCCGTTCAGCTGCTTTTCCAAATGCGGGATAAAAGTTAATGACATTGCTTGTGGAAGATTCGTTGACAAAAAGCGGTATCGTTTGTGTGAGACCCACTTCTTCAAGTAGCGCGATAACGTCTGGTGAGTCAGTAATACGCTGTATAAATCCGCACATAAACAATATCCATCAGTAATATACAAAAAATCCGATACGAATACTCATATCGGATTTCATATTATTACTGGCGAAAATGATTCGCCACTTCAAAGTGGGTTAATTGCTTGCTTTAATAACTTCCTGTCCAGCCATATAAGGCACAAGCGCCTTAGGAATGGTAACGCTACCGTCTGCTTGCTGATTATTCTCTAAAATCGCTACAAGCGTGCGCCCTACCGCTAAGCCAGAACCGTTCAATGTGTGAAGCAGTTCAGTTTTATTCGTCTCTGGGTTACGGAATCTAGCCTGCATGCGTCGTGCTTGGAAGTCCAACATGTTTGAACATGAAGAAATTTCACGGTAAGTATTCTGTGCAGGTAGCCATACTTCAAGATCGTAGGTTTTACATGCACCAAAGCCCATGTCACCGGTACATAACAGCACTTTACGGTAAGGCAATTCTAGCTTTTGAAGAATAACTTCAGCATGGCCTGTAAGTGCTTCTAGCGCGTCAAAGCTCTCTTCTGGCTTAACCAGTTGTACAAGCTCGACTTTATCGAACTGATGCTGACGAATAAGGCCACGGGTATCACGACCGTACGAACCAGCTTCTGAGCGGAAGCAAGGCGTGTGCGCAGTCATTTTCACAGGCAGTGATTTCGCATCTAATATTTCATCGCGTGCAATATTAGTTAGCGGAACTTCCGCCGTTGGAATTAGGCTAAGCCCCTGTCCTTCTTCGGTTGCTGGCTTGGTGTGAAATAGGTCTTCACCAAACTTAGGCAGCTGGCCTGTGCCATAAAGGCTGTCAGCGTTAACCAAGTAAGGCACATACATCTCTTGGTAGCCATGCTCTTGTGTATGGGTATCAAGCATGAACTGAGCTAAGGCACGGTTTAGGCGAGCAATATCGCCGCGCATCACTACGAAACGGCTTCCAGTAAGCTTACTTGCCGTTGCGAAATCAAGGCCATTGTTTAAGCCTTCAGCCACATCAACATGATCTTTAACTTCAAAATCAAACGTGCGTGGTTCGCCCCATCGAGAAATCTCAACATTGTCATCTTCGTCTTTACCCGCTGGTACAGACTCGTGTGGCAAATTAGGAATGCCTTGCGTAAGGGTGTTAATTTCTTCCAACAGTTCGCTAAGTTCCGCTTTAGCGGCGTCAAGCTCGTCACCAAGCTTACCCACTTCAGCCAATAGCGGTGCAATATCTTCGCCCTGCGCTTTTGCTTTACCAATAGATTTACTTCGTACGTTACGCTCGTTTTGCAGATCCTGTGTTCTGGACTGAAGTGTTTTTCTTTTTTCTTCAAGCGAACTGAAAGCTGCTACATCGAGGTTAAAACCACGGGCAGCTAATCGCTTAGCTGTTTGTTCTATATCGCTTCGCAAACACTTTGGATCTAACATGTGTTTCTAATTATCCTTTCATCAATTGAATGGCTAGCCAACCTGCTATTAGGCAAGCGCCAACGTTAAGAAATACATTTGCTGCGGCTTTAAACCACAACCCGTTTTCTAATAAAGTTAAGGTTTCAACGGAAAATGTTGAGAATGTGGTAAAGGCACCTAATAGGCCTACACCAATGAGCGCACGGTAAGGCGAGTCGCTTAACTCGTGACGTTCAATAATACCGTACAGTAACGCGAGTGCGAACGACCCAACCACATTCACCGTTAGTGTACCAAACGGCATGTGTTTTCCAAATAAGGAATCTACACTTGTAGTAACAAAATAACGTAAACAGGCACCAGTTGCCCCGCCAGCGGCAATAAAACAATACAAAGCTAACCCTTGAGGCACGAAAAACTCCCTAGCGCGTTCTTTTTAGTAACTAATCCATGGTCTTTGAATTAGTAGAGGTGTATCTGTGCAACTTTACCTTTTATTGTTACTTCTCGCATTAAGTGAATCGAGAAATTCACGTTTTGCTTTTAAGGATTTTTCTAAACCACGCTCATTGGGCCTGTATAGGCGAGTACCAGTAAGGTTCTCAGGAAAGTAAGATTCACCCGCTGCGAAAGCATTCGGCTCGTTGTGGGCATAGCGATAACCATCGCCGTGGCCTAGCTCTTTCATCAGCGAGGTAGGCGCATTACGCAAATGCATGGGTACCGGCGCATCTGAGGTCTTGCGCGCCAGTGCTTTAGCTTCGTTAAATGCCATATAAACGGCGTTACTTTTTGCAGCTAACGCGCAATATACCGCAGCTTGCGCAATAGCGCGTTCACCCTCTGCGGGCCCTACACGGTGAAAGGTGTCCCAGGCATTGATACATAGCTGCATAGCCCTTGGGTCGGCGTTGCCAATATCTTCCGACGCGATAGCTAGAAGACGTCTTCCCACATATAGCGCGTCACCACCGCCATCGAGAATTCTTGCATACCAGTAAAGAGCTGCATCTGGATCTGAGCCTCTTACGGATTTATGAAACGCTGAAATGAGGTCGTAGAAGGTATCGCCTTTATTATCATAACTAGCTACTTTCTCGCCTACCGCATGTTCAATATCGCTGACGGTTATTTCGTTTTCTCCGGTGAAGTCCGCAGCTAGTTCCAAATACGTAAGAAGACGGCGGGCATCGCCACCGCTCAAATCTATAAGGGCGTTTCTTGCTATTTCATCAATGCCAAGAGCTCTGTCGCCAAGGCCTTTTTCGCTATCGCTCAGCGCTCTATCGACTAATTCAGATAACGCATGTTGTTCAAGTGTTTTTAGCACGTAAACACGGACTCGAGATAAAAGCGCTTTATTTAATTCAAATGAGGGGTTTTCTGTCGTTGCACCAATAAAGGTAACCACACCTGATTCAACAAATGGCAAAAACGCATCTTGCTGGCTCTTATTGAACCTGTGAACTTCATCTACAAAAAGCAGTGTTCGCTGATTGTAGCGGGCGTTTTCTTCTGCCGCGTCCATAGCGGCCCTGATGTCTTTCACCCCAGATGTTACGGCCGAAATACGCAAAACAGATGCATTAGTATACTGAGCGATAAGCTCCGCAAGAGTAGTTTTTCCGGTACCCGGCGGCCCCCACAAAATCATAGAATGACAGTGCCCTGCCTCTAACATTTTACGAAGAGGCTTACCTTCGCCAAGTAAATGGTCTTGACCGCTGTACTGCTCTATGGTAACCGGGCGCATTCGCGCCGCCAGCGGCGCGAACTCTTGATTAACGCTGGTCATCAACTATGAAGCTATCTGGAATATCAACCGAGAAGGTGTCGGCCGGCACAGGAAAGCGAGTCTCAATATTATTGAACACTAACGTGCTGATTTGCTGTTGTGCATCGAGCATATTAAGCGAAGCGAGCTCGTTGTCTTGATTGAAGGTTAAAGTAAGCGTGAGAATTTGACCGCCTTCTTCTTTTGGTGTGATTTGATAACTTTGCAAGGCATTATCGTTATTGATGCCACTTGCCAAATTGTTGGTAGATACACCACTGTTCACTTGACTGATAGAAAACTTCGACCAGATTGCTTCATCTGTCGATGTAAGCAAAACGATAGGGTTATCCTTAATCGCATTATCTTGAGAAAGCACCGTCACCTGCTCTACAAAGGTATCCACATTCCAAACCGCTTCGCCATCGGCAACCAACAAAGTTTCATCAGGAAATGTAGTTTCCCAGCGAAGCTTATTGGGGCGGGTCATGGTCAGCGTGCCTTGTGCTTCGTGAACGACATTTTGCTGTGCATCGACTACTGTTTGCGCAAAACTTGCGCGAAACTGCTTCATATTGCTTAACAAAGCCTGCAGTGACGTACTCGCAGAATCATTGATAAGCGATGAAGTTTTAGGCTGACTAGTGTTTACTGTGGCATTAGCCTGAATAGCGTCATGAGCACTGACAACCTCGTGAGCATTGTTCTTGCCTATATTTGAACCTGTACTACCTAATTCTACCGCAGCATTAGCAGCATTCATTGCCGTACCTGCCGTTACCAATGCACTCACAAAATAAACCGAAACTGCTTTATTCATTTATTCAATCCATTCGTTAATCTTTGTGGGGCGGCGGTGCAAGCACCTCACGGTTTCCGTTATGCCCCTGTGCACTTACGACACCGCTCATTTCCATTTGTTCAACTAAGCGTGCTGCACGGTTGTAACCAATTCTAAATTTACGCTGTACACTCGAGACACTCGCGCGACGGGTTTCGGTAACGAACGCGACAGCCTCGTCGTAGAATGCGTCGAATTCTTGGTCTTCACCCTCAGGCTGCTCACCTGGCAGTAAGACTTCTGCCGTTGCCTCGCCATTCAGGATCTCATCTATGTACTCTGGCTCACCACGCTTCTGCCAATCTGCCACTACCGCATGCACTTCGTGATCGTCTACAAACGCACCGTGAACACGAGTAGGTACTGGGCTTCCAGGTGGTAGGTAAAGCATGTCCCCCATACCTAACAAGGTTTCTGCACCCTGTTGGTCAAGAATGGTCCTTGAGTCTATTTTACTGGAAACCTGGAATGCACAGCGGGTTGGAATATTCGCTTTAATCAAACCTGTAATTACATCGACAGAAGGGCGCTGGGTAGCAAGAATAAGGTGGATTCCTGCCGCACGGGCTTTCTGTGCGATACGTGCAATAAGCTCTTCTACTTTTTTGCCCACAATCATCATCATGTCGGCGAATTCATCGACTACTACCACGATAGCAGGAAGTTTGGCTAAGTCTGGTGCCTCAGCATCCATACTTTCTTCGTTCTTCCAAAGGGGATCTTTTATTGGTGTGCCGTTAGCAATGGCTTCTTCCACTTTCGCGTTGTAACCTTTGAGGTTACGCACACCAAGGGCGCTCATTAGACGATAACGACGCTCCATTTCTCCTACGCACCAACGAAGCGCATTGGCCGCTTCTTTCATGTCAGTAACTACTTCAGCAAGTAAATGAGGTATGCCCTCATAAACCGAAAGTTCAAGCATTTTGGGGTCAATCATGATCATGCGAACGTCTTCAGGCGTGCTCTTATAGAGCAAACTCAAGATCATCACATTCACACCCACAGATTTACCTGACCCTGTAGTACCCGCTACCAAAAGGTGCGGCATCTTGGCTAAATCGACCACGACTGGCTGACCTGATATGTCTGCACCCAACACCATGGTTAATGGCGACTTGTTTGATTGGAACGTATCGCAGCTAATTACTTCACTCAAACGCACCATTTCACGTTTTTTATTTGGCAGTTCTAAACCAATTACTGACTTACCCGGAATAACCTCAACTACACGAACTGAAATAGCTGACATTGCACGTGCTAAGTCTTTTGATAACCCTGTAATTTTGCTCACTTTAACGCCAGGCGCTAGGTCTAGTTCAAAACGCGTAATTACTGGTCCTGGGTACACACCTACTACAGTGGCTTCAATATTGAAATCAGCGAGCTTTTCTTCGACAAGGCGAGAAATACCTTCAATCTCTTCCGGCGTAAGCGGGTTTTCATGTTTGTCGGCGCGTTCAAGCAAATCAAACGACGGCATAGGAGGCAAGTCAGGGTCAATTTGCCCTGCTCTTGCTTTTAATGGCTTAGCACCAAGTGCTGCGGGGGTAAATGCCTGAGTTGCGCCTTGAACTTCACCTTGCGTGTGCGTTGGTTGCGTATCAGCAGCAGACGCTGAAGGCTGGCTATCGTCCGCTGAGAAAGCCGTGTTATTTGTCGACGCTACTGGCTTACTTCCTGTTTCGTAAGGCAGGTCTTCATCAAACTCCTCTAAATCGTCAAAATTGATATGCGGGCTTTGTTGATGCTGCTGATTATGTTCATATTGGGCGCTTTCACTGGAAGAATGTGTTGGCTCCTCTTGACCGGATTTGCCCAAACCTACTTTATCTTTAAAACCACCCGTAACCACTTCGCGCATGCCCGATAGAGAAAAAGCCGATTTCTTGGTTTCACTATTACTGTCAACTGATGCGGTATCATTTTCCTCTTCATCAGTTTCATGATTCGACGTATTCTGAACAGATTCGTCTCTGTTATAGGTATAAAATGGCGGTTCATCTTCGACTTCGTCGATACCGAAGTTAGGTTCACTGCGAGTCGGAGTAGCCTTATGCGTTTGCTGTGGCTCAACCTGTGGAGAAGACGCCAAGGGCTCTGCCCGCATACTGGTAATATCCAACTCCGCGCCGTCAGAACTTTCTCGGCTGGAAGACTTATTGGCTAACGCCAAACGCGGCATTTCAAGTGCTAACAAACTTTGAGGTGCTGACAGGCCCTTGCGACCCAACCATAGTGTCCCTTCCCCTAATCTATCGATAATGGTAAGCCAACTGATACCTGTTAATAGAGTAAAACCGGTACAGAAAAAGCAAAGCAACAATAGGATCGTTCCAGCGGTATTAAAATAAGGTATAAGTGCCGAACTAATGACGTCACCAACAAAACCGCCCGCTGAAAAGTTGTAAATGTCGTCAAAATTTATACTGGCGATGCCCGTTGCACCAAGAGCCATTAACAGCCCACCGATAATTCTTAATCCAATAGTGAGGTAATCGAACTCATCAAGTTCTTTGATGTGTTGAAATAAGAACCAACCTAAGAAGGCGGAACCGAACGGAAGTAGATAGGCGAGAAAGCCAAATGAAAACAACAGCAGATCTGCCACCCACGCACCTGTTGCCCCTACCCAATTGTGTATGTCTAATTGTAAACCAGCCTGACTCCAGCCTGGGTCGCCTGGATGAAAAGATACTAGTGCCAGCAATAAGAAGAAGGCGAAAACACAGGCGATAATCATGCCTGCTTCCCACACTCGCTGAACCCCTGTTAATCGCGCCATAACCCTAAAAAACCTTAAAATTCTATCGCATGAAGTCATATAGACAATCGGTATTAGCCTATACGCACCACTTTTGCGCTAAACGCAGCAAAGAGCTTAGCGAACTCTTTGCAATCCCTACATAATTATTAATTATTTAATTTTCGGTAAGCAGCTGAACATAATAATGAAAATATGAATTACTCCCCTACCCCACATTTGTGAAACACAACAATTCCTTCGCTGCGCACAAATACTGTATTTTTGCACAGCCTACCACAAAAATACGCTTTTGAGCCACGCTTTCATTACTTCAAATTAATGCGCAGCGACGATGTGCTTTTTACTTCTTCCATTACAACGTATGTCCGCGACTCGCTTACGCCCGGCAAACGTAATAAGGTATCACCAAGCAATTTTCGGTAACTGCTCATATCGGCAACACGCGCTTTTAATAAAAAGTCGAAATCTCCAGACACTAAGTGACACTCTTGTATATCGTCATGCAATTTTACCGCAGCAGAAAATTCTGCAAAGATATCTACCGATGTTTTCGTTAACGTAATCTCTACGAAGACAAGCATGGCTGCGCCGAGCTTTTCTGGGTCAACGACAGCATGATATCCTTTTATATAGCCCTGAGCCTCCAGCCTCTTAACTCTCTCGAGACAAGGGCTGGGGCTTAATCCCACTTCTTTAGCAAGTTCGACGTTTGATATACGCCCGTTTTTCTGTAACTGTACCAGGATATTCCTGTCTATTCGGTCTAGGTGTTTTGGTGTCTTTACCAGCATATAAAATATCTTAAAAGCATCTTTTAGGAGAATTATATGCTACAAACACCCATTCTTCAGCAGATAGTTCTTTTTTTTATCACGTATACTCCGCAAATATGTTCACATGCTTCAAAGCCGAACACTATTTATCAAAAGTTCAACCAGAGCCGCTTAGAAGCTCACTATAAGATTGAGGACTATACATGTTAGTTGGTGTACCAAAAGAAATTAAGAACCACGAATACCGTGTTGGCTTGACGCCAGCGGCTGTAAAAGAGTTTGTTAGCCACGGTCATAGCGTTTTAGTAGAAACTAACGCAGGTGACGCAATAGGTTTCACTAACGAAATGTATGTCGAAGCAGGCGCAGCCATTGCATCAACGGCGGAGCAAGTGTTTGCTGAAGCGGAAATGATTGTAAAAGTAAAAGAGCCTCAGCCTAACGAATGTAAAATGCTTCGTAAAGGTCAGACCCTTTACACTTACCTACACCTAGCGCCTGATCCTACACAAACTAAGCTACTTGTTGAGTCGGGTGCTACGTGTATTGCTTATGAAACAGTAACCGATGACCGTGGTGGCCTTCCACTACTTGCGCCAATGAGTGAAGTAGCAGGCCGTATGTCTGTTCAAGCAGGTGCGCATTACCTTGAAAAAGCGCACGGTGGCAGCGGTACACTACTTGGCGGCGTCCCAGGCGTAGCGCCAGGCAAGGTATTAGTTATTGGTGGTGGTGTTGTAGGCACTAACGCTGCGAAAATGGCACTAGGCCTTGGTGCTGATGTTACTATTCTCGACCGCTCGCTTCCTCGTCTTCGCCAGCTCGACGATATCTTTAACGGACAAGTAAAAACGGTTTACTCAACCGTTGACGCTATCGAGCACTACTCTTCAAAAGCTGACCTTGTTGTTGGTGCGGTACTAATTCCTGGTGCAGCAGCTCCGAAGCTTCTTACTCGCGAACAAATTAAAGCCATGAAGCCTGGTTCAGTGCTTGTTGATGTTGCTATCGACCAAGGCGGATGCTTTGAAACCTCTAAAGCGACCACACACCAAGACCCTGTTTATGTTGTTGACGATGTAGTTCACTACTGTGTTGCAAACATGCCTGGTGGCGTTGCGCGTACTTCTACGATGGCACTTAACAATGCCACATTGCCATTTGGTCTAGCCCTAGCTAACAAAGGCCCAGCGAAAGCAATGCTAGAAGACAAGCATTTGCTTAACGGCCTAAACGTGCACGAAGGTAAGGTAACGTACAAAGCTGTAGTTGACGCGCTAGGTGAAGAACTAGGTCTAACCTATACACCAGCTGAAGTAGCGCTTAGAGGCGAATAACTTCTAAAGATTAGTCTCGGGTGGGCCTCTAGCCATGCTCTTGAATAAGAAAATCGGAATAAAAAAGCTCGGTATGTGAACATCACATCCGAGCTTTTTTGTATTCGAAATAAGTCTAACCGTTTATTGATGCGTTTACTGCTTTCAGTACGGCAATAGGATCTTCCGCTTTAGTGATAGGTCTTCCCATAACTAAATAGCTCACGCCAGCTTTCATAGCATCGGGAGGCGTCATGACGCGCTTTTGATCACCAGCATCTGCGCCTACTGGGCGAATACCTGGTGTAACTAGCAGAAAATCGTCGCTGTGTTTTTCGCGTAATGCGCTAGCTTCCTGCGCTGAGCAGACAATGCCGTCTAATCCTGCTTTTTCTGTTAGTGCCGCCAGACGCAGCACTTGTTGCTCTGGTGTCACACCGCTTACTACATCCGCTAACTGCGCTTCATCCATGCTGGTAAGAACGGTAACCGCAATAAGTTTAGTTTGAGGGTTGCGGCTTGTTGCAATCGCCTCTTTAGCTGCTTGCATCATAGGTAGGCCGCCCGATGCATGTACGTTTACCATCCATACACCCAGCTCCGCCGCTGCTTTACACGCTTTCGCTACAGTATTTGGAATGTCATGGAATTTAAGATCCAAGAAAACGTCAAAGCCTTTAGCGATTAACGCTTTTACGAATTCTGGTCCAAATAAGGTGAACATCTCCTTGCCCACTTTTAGCTTGCACAAGCTTGAATCTAATTTATCAACAAACGCCAATGCAGTGTCTTTATTGTCATAGTCTAATGCAACAATAACGCGTGGGTCATGCATGTTCTTTTATTCTCCGTCTAGCCCTTTGATAGGTTTTACTACGCCCCACTTTTTACAGCTAGGACATAACCAATATAATTTTCGACCGGAAAAGCCACAGCTGCCACAGCGGTATTTAGGGCGCTGCAACATTTGCTTTTCCACCAATTCTTTAAGTAAGCGTAAGCTATCAGCCGTGGTTTTATCTGAAAGCTGGTCAATGTAAAGCCCCATAAGGGTTTTAAAGCCGCGCATAGTCGGGCGTTTGCGAAGTTGCTCAAGTAAGTACTCAGCCGCCTGTGCCGTTTCACCGCGCTTCATAAGCACATCAACCATGGCTAAATAGGACGTAGCACACTCTTGCCAGTGTGCTTCTAAGTTCTTCTGAAAACTTTCCCAGTCGTCAGTTTCTTCAGCAATTTTTTCCAAACTAGGTACGGCTTCGCTAAACCAGTTGATATCGCGTTCGGCCACTTGCGTAAAGTACGCGTTGGCATCAGTAAAGCGTTTTTGATCAAGCGCTATATCACCTAACATAAGCCACGGCCTAACCGCATGTTCGTCGGCGTTTACCGCTTTTTGTAATAAGGTCAATGCCGCACCTTGGCTATCGTTCTTCAACTCAACCGATGCTTGTTCACAATAAAAGTGTGCAAGGCGTTCGCACAAATCATCATTGTCACCATGACACTGCACCATACGTTCGGCTAATTCTATGGCTCTTTCCCACTCTTTCGTGGTCTGGTAGATACTGAAAAGTTGCTGTTGAGCTACAAGGTAGTGTTTATCGCTGTTAAGCAGTTGAAGAAAAGCATTTTCAGCACGCTCTAGAAAGCCTGCTTGTGTGTAGTCGTGACCAAGCTCCCTCAGTGCATTTTCTCGTTGGGCAGGCTGAAGCTCATCGCGGCTAACTAAATTCTGGTGGACTTTAATTGCGCGGTCTATTTCACCTCGGTGACGGAAAAAACTCCCCATCGCGATATGCGTCTCTACTGTATCGCTATTCACGTTAATCATTTTGATTAGCGTATCGACTGCTTTATCAGGTTGGTCTGAGAGAAGGAAGTTTAGCCCCTTGTAATAATGCTTAGATAGAATGCTAGACTGCTTTCGCTGCGCTTGACGGACACTATTTCGGCCCATTATCCAGCCGTAACCTGCCGCAACAGGCAAAAGGAGAAACAGCAGTTCGAGCATTAGTGTTCTTGTTCCAGACTCTGTATTTTAGACTGCGCAGACATCAGCTGAACACGTAATTTTAGCCAGCTCATTAGCATTACCAAAATTCCGATACCAACGCCAATTGAAAGTGTTATCGCTATTAACGTTGATAAGCGAAGATTCGCCTGAGCAATTAAATACTTAACTGTTACTTGTGCTTCATTTTGAGAGCCAATGACAAACGCGATCGCGAGCAGAACCAAAATGATAAGAAACGTTAGGATCCCTTTCAACACTCAACCCTTTTTTGTTGATTTATTTACAAGAATAGCAAAATGCGAAAAGAGATAACACTAAAAGCGTAAGTGAAATGATGTTATACCAATCCGCATCGATAATTGCCCACTCAGAAGGCTCTGGCATTAAGCCGCGCCTTCGCTTTCTAGATCCTGGCGTTGGGGTTTGGCAATAAGATTGTCTACCACCAAATCGTGGTGAAGGGCTGACATATTAGTAATAAAAATACAGTGTGTATAACCCGCCTGCATCGTTTCGAGCTTGTCATACATGGCTTTGTCTAGCTTTGATAGCTGGGCAAGACGCTTCTTAGTTAACGGCGTTATCGCACCGTGACATCGAATAGCAGTGACATCTGTGGCGCTGAGATGTATTTTTTCTTCATCTAACTGAGTTTTTATCTGTGTTCGCAACTTAGAAAAAAGGAAGTCGCGCTCTTTTATATACACTAAGCGGCTGTCGCTCTTTCTAACACAATGAACCACTAACGCTTGTTCAGATGTTTCTTTGAACATCGCCTCTAGAATTTGTGACTTGGGCTTAGCCTGCCCTTTGTCTGCAAAAAAGCCGTGCAGTGGGATAATATTTTGAGTGCGCGAAAAAGGATAAAGGTCGTCAGACGCGTCACTTTGATACACCGTTTTGAGCCTGTCTAACGTAAAGCGGTTCATCACACATAGTACCGATAAAGAAGGCATATGCCTAACCGCCAATTCCCAGATATAACGGTGAGTTGAGCGTTGAATTCGCGCAATATCTCTCACTTTGAAATACGCGGTATTTTCTTCAACCATATGATCGACGCTCGAGCTCACTTTAGCCTTACGTGTATCTTCAACAAGACACAACCTCACCACGCCCGTTTCCGCTTGGTAGTGCACAACCTTATATTTTTCACCTTTAATTTTCAGTTCCGGTACTGAAACACGAATTTCCTTTTGTAGCTCACTTTTCGGTGCAACAATTAACTTCATCCCGCTTGCACTCAGATCAGCAACCCGCGCATCAATCGATGTCAGCAGTCCAACTTTAATAGAGGCAGGTTTATCAATAACGTAACGTGTCTCACTGCGTCTATCTAAATCCTCTTCCATAACATAATCAATTCGCCAGTTATTGCCGCTAGCCCTCAAGGTTTTTGACAAGGGTTTGAAATCGCATTTTGCTGAAAGGGTCAGATTAGTAAGATAAGCAGACACGTCTTTACAGTAAAGAACATGGGAGATCTGCGCCAGTTGCTCAAATTCTTTACTGGCAATATCGTGAATAGCAAACGCTTTTTGTTTATCTTCTCGCGTCACGCTATCAAGTCGACAATGGGTACAGATGAAGTCGCCACTTTTGGCAAGAAGATAAACCAACGCGTTAAGCTGTTTTAATGCCAGCAGTTGTCTATGCGTCGCTGTTATTTGAACGTTACCATTTTTGGTTTTGATGTTGCCATGAAAGACATACGCTTCATTATACTTGCGCAGCTCGTCAACTAACGTCGCGAAGATAGGCTTATCTTGTAGGCTAGCCAATAGTTTTTCGGCGTCGTTATGCTCGACATTGGCTTTGGTAAACAGGGCAATAATGGGCTTAAGCGACTTCTTCTCTGGCGCGAGAAACACCGGCAACCACGGGCTATTTTCAAGTATTCGGTCGCGTTCTAGTTCTTGCATGGCGCGTTCTATTTCTAAATCACGCTGCAAAGGCTGTTTATACGCGGTAATCGCTACATATCGTTTAAGGGTTGCAAGAAAGCCTTTATCCACGTCGTCTTGAAAAACAAACGATGTCTCATACTTCCCTAAGTGCTTGTTGTATTTTACCGACTCTAGTTCAAGCGTTATTTCAGTCGGTTCTTTAGTAAGTCCTTTAACTTCAGGAATAGTGAACGTAATAATGTCACCAGTAGAAGCGTTCGGTGGCCTTTTCGTTTCAAGAGCAATGCCTTTGTGTGACATCGAACTGATCGAACAATGACGGCCTTTCTCAAAATCGGGGGAAGAAATAGTAAAGTTTGGACGAATTGCGATGTCATCGCCGAAATCTATATCAGTAAACGATTGGCTTTCAACATTAAAAGCATCGACAATTTTTTTGAACTGTTCTTTTTTTATTTGGTTTTGGTAGAAGTCTGAGTTCATTACTGACTCAAACACGCCTACCGTATATCTGTCTTGATAAAGCGATGTTTCGTTTTTGAGTATCTGCGCGCCGACTTTATCAAGGCGCATTTGAACCCCGAAGTGCTTGAATTTCATGACGGGGAATTGAGCGAAGGCAGAGTTATCAGCAGGTGCGTCGGTTAACGACGTTAATCGAACAACCTCCTCTTTTACTACTTTTCGAACACTACTAGGTAGACGCTTCGAAAACTTGTTAATTCCTTCTAACAGCTTGTTTTGTTGTTCATAAGGAATTAACGCGCGAATGAGCGGCTGGTATTGTTTAATTATTGCTTGTTCGTCGCCGGCTGACATTACTTCTATGAATACCGTTTATTATTATTTGAACAACATATAACCCTATTCGAGTTGGGGTCAATAGGTACCAAAAATTAAACGAAAGTATATCAGCAATAACGAACACCTTATTCTAGCTAAGGCAAATAGATTATTGAATTTTGCTAAATAGCAATAAGGCAGCGGACACAAAAAAGCCGCTTATCAGCGGCTTTTAAAATGCATTATGCGATTGAGGCGTCTACCCTTTCGCGAAGCTCTTTACCAGGCTTAAAGTGCGGTACATATTTACCGTCAAGTTTCACTGTCTCACCCGTTTTTGGGTTTCTACCTACGCGTGGAGCGCGGTAGTGAAGAGAGAAACTGCCAAAACCTCTAATTTCAATACGCTCACCCTTTTGAAGAGTTTGCGCCATTTGCTCTAGAAGTTCTTTTATCGCCAGTTCGAGTTCTTTCGCCGGAATATGACGCGCTTGATCCGCGAGCCGTTCAATTAATTCAGACTTGGTCATGCTTAACCTCATTGTCAATATTATTGTTTAAACAGCTATCGCGAATTGGGTGTGCATCTGCACACCCACAAAAGCATTATTCGCCTTTAGCAGCTTTAAATGCTTCTGCCATCGCGTTAGCGAAACCAACATCTTCTTGCTGGTTAACTTTATCGATAGCTTCTTTTTCGTCAGCCTGATCTTTCGCTTTAACAGATAGGTTAACAGTGCGGTTCTTACGGTCAACGCCCATGAACTTCGCTTCGATGCTATCACCAACGCTTGCTACTTCTGTTGCGTCTTCAACACGCTCTACAGCAAGATCTGCAACGCGGATGTAGCCGTCAACTTCTTCAGCTAGGTTTACAGTAACGCCTTTCGCATCAACTGCTGTTACTGTACCAGTAACGATAGCACCTTTCTTGTTATCTGTCAGATACTTGTTGAAAGGATCTTCTTCGATTTGCTTAACGCCAAGAGAGATACGCTCACGCTCTGGGTCGACCTGTAGTACAACTGCAGAGATTTCGTCGCCTTTCTTATAGTCGCGAACCGCGTCTTCACCAGACTTGTTCCAGCTGATGTCAGAAAGGTGAACTAGACCGTCGATGCCGCCGTCAAGACCGATGAAGATACCGAAGTCAGTGATTGACTTGATCTTACCAGACACTTTGTCACCTTTTTCATGTGACTCAGCAAATGTTTCCCAAGGGTTAGCAATGCACTGCTTAAGACCTAGAGAAATACGACGACGCTCTTCGTCAATTTCAAGAACCATTACATCTACAGTGTCACCTAGGTTAACAACTTTAGATGGGTGGATGTTCTTGTTAGTCCAATCCATTTCAGAAACGTGTACAAGACCTTCAACGCCGTCTTCAATTTCAACGAAGCAGCCGTAGTCAGTAAGGTTAGTAACCTGACCGTTGATCTTAGTACCTTCTGGGTAACGAGAAGCAATTTCTTGCCATGGATCGTTGCCCATTTGCTTCATACCAAGAGAAACACGCTGCTTCTCTTTGTCGAACTTAAGTACTTTAACGTTGATTTCGTCACCAACATTCACGATTTCACTTGGGTGCTTAACGCGCTTCCAAGCCATATCAGTGATGTGTAGAAGACCGTCTACGCCACCAAGGTCAACGAACGCACCGTAATCGGTAAGGTTCTTAACGATACCCTTGATTTCATGACCTTCTTCAAGGTTAGCAAGAAGCGTTTCGCGCTCTGCGCTGCTTTCTGCTTCGATAACTGCACGACGAGAAACAACAACGTTGTTACGCTTAGCGTCAAGCTTGATAACTTTAAATTCAAGCTCTTTGCCTTCAAGGTGCGTAGTGTCACGTACTGGACGTACGTCAACAAGAGAACCAGGAAGGAACGCGCGTACACTGTTAACTTCAACAGTGAAACCGCCTTTAACTTTACCGTTGATAACGCCTTTGATAGTAGCTTTATCTTCGTAAGCTTTTTCCAGCTCAACCCACGCTTCGTGACGCTTCGCTTTTTCGCGAGAAAGGATAGTTTCACCGAAACCATCTTCAACTGCATCTAGTGCTACGTCTACTTGGTCACCGATAGCGATTTCTAGTTCGCCTTCAGCGTTTTTGAATTGGTCAGCTGGGATAGCACTTTCTGATTTCAAGCCTGCATCAACAAGAACGATGTCTTTGTCGATAGAAACAACAGTACCTTTTACAATTGAACCAGGACGTGTTTCTAGTTCTTGTAAGCTTTCTTCAAAAAGTTGTGCAAAATTTTCAGTCATAAGTCTCAAATAACTTTTAAGTTGATATCCACGCTTCTTATCCGGATAACGCGGGGTTATTAAAATTAGTCGCCACTTCCTGTAGCAACACTGCTTTGGATGCGATCAGCTCTCGTCATTAAAGGCGTGAGGAAATAATATCCATCGCTTTTTCAAAGACTTGGTCAATATCCAAGTCCGTTGAATCTATAATTACTGCATCTTGTGCCGGTACCAAAGGAGCCACTGCACGCTGTGTATCGCGCTCGTCTCTTGCCTTGATATCGGTTAAAAGGCGCGCAATATTAACATCCATGCCCTTTGCTTTCAACTGGCTATAGCGGCGTTCTGCACGGGCTTCTGCGCTTGCTGTAAGGAAAATCTTTACAGGCGCTTCGGGAAATACCACTGTACCCATGTCGCGACCGTCGGCAACAAGACCAGGATCTTGTTGGAAAGCACGCTGTCTGCGAAGTAGTGCTTCGCGAACCCGGGGTAATGCTGCAACTTTTGATGCCACAGCGCCAACTTCTTCAGTGCGAATATCGTCAGTAACGTCTTCGCCTTCTAAGATAATGCGAGTGGTATCGCCATTCGTCTCGAAACTAACATCAAGACCGGTTGCTAGAGGAACAACACATTCTTCATCATCACACGGAAGGTCGTGGTGAAGTGCAGCAACTGCTAATACGCGGTAAATTGCACCGCTATCTAGAAAGTGCCACCCTAATTTTTTTGCCAGCAAGCTACTTAATGTACCTTTGCCTGCACCACTAGGACCGTCAACCGTGACTACGGGTGTGGAATGCATACCTGCTCCATCGTTTAAATTACTAAAAATCGAGCGCAATTATACGCTTTAGTGAGAGATAAGCAATGCCGCCTCTTAGTGACGGCATTGTACATTAGGATAAATCTGATTCAGATCAACGAAGCAACTAAAGAGTTAACCTACGTAGCCCTTCATTAACCTGTGACTTATTTATACAAGGCTTTTACGCGCTATATAAAGTTTTAAAGCGGGTAAAATAGTCGGGGAAGGTTTTACGTGTACAACCCGGATCGTTTATTGTTACCGGAGTATCGCTTAACGCAACAAGCGAGAAGCACATGGCAATGCGATGGTCGTTATACGTGTCTATCTCAGCATGTTTTAGCGAGTCAGTCGGCCACACTTTAATATAGTCATGCCCTTCTTCCACTTTCGCACCCAACTTTTGAAGCTCGGTGGCCATAGCCGCAAGACGATCTGTTTCCTTAACACGCCAGTTATAAATATTGGTCATGGTCGTTGGACCTTCAGCAAACAATGCCGTAGTCGCGATGGTCATGGCCGCATCTGGAATATGGTTCATATCCATGTTCACGCCTTTAAGCGGCGCACCCGTTATTTCAACATACTCATCGTTCCAAACCACCGTTGCACCCATGGCCTCAAGTACATCAGCAAAACGAATGTCACCTTGAATGCTGTTCTGGCCAATTCCGGTTACGCGTACCGTTCCACCTTTAATGGCACCGGCTGCAAGGAAGTAAGATGCTGACGATGCATCGCCTTCAACCATAAATTTACCCGGCGCAATATACTTAGCGTCACCAGAAACCGTGAACGTTTGGTAGTTATCATTTTCAACAGTAACGCCAAACTTCGCCATGGTATCTAACGTGATATCGATATAAGGCTTAGAAACCAACTCACCTTTTATGCGAATAGTCACATCACCAGAAAATAACGGCGCAGCCATCAAAAGGGCTGTTAAAAACTGGCTAGATACACTGCCGTCCACCGACATTTCGCCACCGTTTAAAGTTTTACCTTTAATTTGAAGCGGCGGGTAGCCTTCGTTTTTAAGGTAGGTGACGTCAGCATCAGCTTCGCGCAGCGCATCCACTAAATCACCAATTGGACGCTCTTCCATGCGTGGTTCACCAGTAAGTACTGTGTCGACATTACTTGCAGCAAGTGCTGCGCACAAAGGTCGCATTGCGGTACCGGCATTACCTAAGAAAAGCTCTAAGGGCTCAGCTACGTTGAACGCCCCACCGTTACCTTGTACAACACATTGCGTTTTATCTTCGCTCAAGCGATAGTTAATGCCTAATTTGGTGAGTGCATTGAGCATATGCTCAATATCTTCGCTATCTAGCAAGTTGGTTAATTCAGTTTCACCTTCAGCTAACGCGGCAAGCAGTAGTGCGCGGTTAGATAGACTTTTTGAGCCAGGTACATTGACCTCTCCCGATACTTTTGCAATCGGGTCTAATGTTAACTGCTCCATTTTATCCATTCACTCTTTCAAATTCGCGCATAAATTCAACTAGCGCAACAATGCCCTCTACTGGCATTGCATTATAAATACTGGCACGCATGCCCCCTACTGAACGATGCCCTTTAAGAGCAAGTAACCCTGCTTCTTGTGACTGTCTAAGGAACAACCCGTCGAGTTCAGCATTGGCTAAATGAAACGGCACGTTCATTTTTGAACGGTTGTCAGGGTGAACTTTACTTGAATAGAAGTCAGAGCTATCGATAGCTGAATACAATAACGCCGCCTTTTCAGCATTGCGTTTAGCCATAGCGTCGACGCCGCCCATATCTTTAAGCCATTCAAATACAAGCCCCGCTAAGTACCATGAGAACGTTGGTGGTGTGTTGTACATAGAGTCAGACTTTGCCGCTAGTGCATAATCGAAGATAGAGGGCGTTTCTTTACGTGCTTTGCCAACCAGGTCTTCGCGAACAATAACAACTGATAAGCCGCTTGGGCCGATATTCTTTTGTGCCCCAGCGTATATAACGCCATGCTTTGCTACATCTAACGGCTGTGACAATATAGTCGAAGACATATCAGAAACCAGCGGAACCTTGCCCGACTCTGGTAGCCAATCAAAAGCGATTCCATCAACGGTTTCATTTGGACAGAAATGGTAATACGCGGCAGATTGATCAATCTCGCTCAGCTGAGGCTGCGCAACGTAGTGACAGCCGTCTTTTTCAGACACTTCACCCACCACTTTGGCGTGGTTGTATTTGTTTGCTTCGTCAACGGCACCTTTAGACCAAGAACCGCTGACTAGGTGAAGACTGGTATCGTTAGCGTTGGATAAGTTGAGTGGTACAGCGGCAAATTGCCCACGCCCACCACCGTGCGTGAACAGCACATGGTAGTTGGAAGGAATGGACAATAAATCTCGCAAATCTTGCTCAGCTTTTGCCGCTATTTCAATGAAGTCTTTACCACGATGGCTTACTTCCATTACAGAGCAGCCTAGATCGCGCCAATTTGTAAATTCTGATTGTGCTTTTTCCATGACTTCTTTTGGAAGCATAGCCGGGCCAGCACTAAAATTAAAAACCTCTTTCATCGCGTTTTTCAACACCTGTAGATAATTACCGTTTAACTCGCTTTGTTTTGAATGTTTTGCGGGTCTATTAGGTAAACAAGCGGCTTAAGCCGCTTGTTTGAAAGAACACTGATAATGCGCAAGTATGAATACCTGCGCCCTATCCCTACTCTTCTGTCGTTGAGCCGTCACCGTCTTCTGCGGTGTTCTCTTGCTCTTGAACAGCAGTTTCTGCTTGTTCTGGCGCATCGTCTGAAATGATTAGGTTACCGTCTTCATCGAATTCTTGTAACTCTTCCACTTCTTCAATGCGTTGTAACCCTACAACGTGCTCACCTTCTACTGTACGTATTAAGCGAACGCCTTGTGTGTTACGGCCTACTACTGACACTTCACCTACACGGGTACGAACCAGTGTGCCTTGGTCACTAATAAGCATAATTTCATTGGTTTCGTCTACTTGAACCGCGCCAACCACTTTACCATTACGCTCAGACACTTTAATTGATACAACACCTTGTGTCGCACGGCTCTTAGCAGGGTAATCTTCAAGCGGAGTACGCTTACCGAAACCATTCTCTGTCGCTGTCAGGATTGGGCCGTCGCCTTTAGGAACAATAAGTGATACCACTTTTTGACCATCTTGCAGACGTATACCGCGAACACCTGTGGCTGTTCTTCCCATAGGACGAAGTGCCAGAAGCTCTTCACCTGTTTCTGGGTCGCGCTTAACTTCACCGGTTTCGCTGTCGCGAAGCTTCTCGTTGAAGCGAACCACTTTACCTGCATCAGAGAACAACATTATGTCGTCATCACCGTGAGTGATATCAACACCAATCAGCTCATCCCCTTCGTTCAGGTTAACGGCGATAATACCGCTTGAACGTGGGCGAGAATATAGGCTCAGGTCAGTCTTTTTAACCGTACCGTTTGCCGTCGCCATAAGTACAAACTTGCCTTCTTCAAACTCTTTAATAGGAAGAATAGCAGTAATACGTTCGTTTTCTTCAAGCGGTAGGATGTTAACAATTGGGCGTCCGCGCGCGTTACGGCTAGCAAACGGCAACTGATATACTTTCAACCAGTACAAGCGACCACGGGTTGAGAAGCAAAGTATGTGATCGTGGGTATTAGCTACCAATAATCTTTCGATGAAATCTTCATCTTTCATCTTGGTTGCTGATTTACCACGGCCACCACGACGCTGTGCTTCGTAGTCTGTAAGTTTTTGATATTTCACATAACCTTCGCGAGAAAGCGTTACTACAACATCTTCTTGCTCTATAAGATCTTCAATATCAATATCGTGACTTGCTGCCGTAATTTCAGTACGACGCTCATCACCAAATTCATCACGTACTTTTTCAAGTTCTTCTTGAATCACTTCCATCAAACGCTCTGGGCTGTTTAGGATGTGAAGAAGTTCTGCGATGATCTCTAGAAGTTGCTTATACTCTTCTAGAATTTTCTCGTGCTCAAGACCTGTTAGCTTATGTAAGCGAAGGTCAAGAATAGCTTGCGCTTGCTGCTCAGTAAGGTAGTACTT
Organism: Alteromonas sp. DY56-G5; assembly: GCF_041414725.1. Taxonomy (NCBI): domain Bacteria; kingdom Pseudomonadati; phylum Pseudomonadota; class Gammaproteobacteria; order Alteromonadales; family Alteromonadaceae; genus Alteromonas; species Alteromonas sp. DY56-G5. The sequence continues at coordinate 113,628 of NZ_JANHZQ010000006.1, forward strand.
GCCGTCGCGAATACCAAATTCTGGCATTAACCAGTCAGGGCGTGCAGCGTCATCGCCTGCGCGCTCAAGCATTTGCGCTACATCACCTAAGTCCCAACCTTGTGCTACAAGCGATTTCTTGGCGTCTGCTGGGCTTTGTGACGCTTTAATCAACTCGATAATTGGGTCGATGTTCGCAAGCGCTATCGCCAAACCTTCAAGAATGTGAGCGCGGTCACGGGCTTTACGTAATTCAAAAACAGTACGACGTGTTACTACTTCACGGCGGTGAAGAATAAAGCATTCTAGCGTTTCTTTGAGGTTGAATACCTTAGGCTGACCGTTATCAAGCGCAACCATGTTAATACCGAATACCGTTTGAAGCTGGGTATTCGCATATAAATGATTAAGTAAGACTTCGGCAGATTCGTTGCGTTTAACTTCGATAACAATGCGCATACCGTCTTTATCAGACTCGTCTCGCAGTGCAGAAACGCCTTCGATGCGCTTTTCTTTTACCAGTTCAGCAATCTTCTCAATAAGACGCGCTTTGTTAACCTGGTACGGGATCTCGTTAACAACAATGGTTTCTTTACCGTTGCTGTCAGTTTCAATTTCCGCCTTAGCACGAAGATAAATTTTACCGCGACCTGTGCGATACGCATCTTCAATTCCCTTGCGCCCACTGATCATAGCTGCCGTTGGGAAATCTGGACCTGGGATGTGTGTCATCAAGTCGTCGATGGTAATAGACGGATCTTGAATTAACGCTACGCAGCCGTTGATCACTTCGGTGAGGTTATGTGGCGGAATATTCGTCGCCATACCAACCGCAATACCCGATGAGCCGTTAACAAGAAGGTTAGGCACCTTCGTTGGTAATACTTCAGGAATATGCTCTGTACCATCGTAGTTAGGTACGAAATCTACGGTCTCTTTATCTAAATCGGCAAGTAACTCGTGCGCAATTTTAGCCATGCGAACTTCGGTATAACGCATCGCAGCAGCAGAGTCGCCGTCTACCGATCCGAAGTTACCTTGACCGTCTACTAGCATATAGCGAAGTGAGAACGGTTGGGCCATACGAACAATAGTGTCGTAAACTGCAGAGTCACCGTGAGGGTGATATTTACCAATTACGTCACCTACCACACGGGCAGATTTTTTGTATGGCTTGTTAAAGTCGTTTTTCAGTTCGTTCATTGCGAACAACACACGACGGTGCACTGGCTTCAAGCCATCTCTTACGTCAGGCAAGGCTCGCCCGACAATAACGCTCATCGCGTAATCAAGGTAAGAGTTCTTCAACTCTTCCTCAATATTAACGGGGAGGATTTCTTTAGCGTTATCAGACATAAACTGCTTAATCCCTTTATCTTGGTTTGTTCTGCGTTATCCAGCACTTCGCTTCACATCATTGTGAAAACAAGGCGTGGGAGCGCACTGTTATTATTATGTGGGTCATAATCGTGCTTCGAGTGTACCACTTGATGACAGAATTATGTAGCGCTTAATTACGCTTATTAATCAACTAAAAGGCAAGCGATTATTTTTCGTTCGACCCTTCTTATAATTTGTCTATTTCTGTTTAAAAACAGTGAAACACAACCTCGATTTACGATATCTTAAAAAGAGATAGATTAAGGATTGTTTTACTCATGACGAACGTCGATCAACAAGAAATCAATAAGTTCTCTGAACTCGCTTCACGCTGGTGGGATCCAGAAGGCGAATTTAAGCCATTGCACCTTATTAACCCACTTCGCTTAGACTTCATTAATCAACACAGTGAAGGCCTGTTTGACAAAAAGGTCGTCGATATTGGCTGTGGTGGCGGTATTTTAGCAGAGTCTATGGCGCGTGCAGGCGCGACGGTAACCGGCTTGGATATGGCTGAAGCGTCGTTAGAAGTAGCGAAGCTGCACGGTTTAGAATCAGGTGTAAAAGTTGACTACGTATGTTCAACTGCCGAAGCATTCGCAGAAGCAAATGCGGGACAGTTCGACGTGGTAACCTGTATGGAAATGTTAGAGCATGTACCCGACCCGGCTTCTGTTGTATTGGCCTGTGCTAAGTTGGTTAAGCCTGGTGGCCATGTTTTCTTTTCTACGCTTAACCGAAACCTAAAGTCGTATCTGATGGGGATCGTGGGAGCGGAATATATCCTTAAACTGGTTCCAAAGGGCACCCACGATCACAGTAAGTTCATCAAACCATCTGAACTTATGGCGATGACCGATCATGCTGGTTTGCTGCCTCGAGATATGACAGGTCTACACATGGACCCAATTTCTCAAGGCTTTTATCTCTCTGCGAATAATGTCGACGTTAACTACTTACTATATACAGTAGCGCAAAATTAATTTAACACTATATATTGGGTTGCGGCGATATTTTAAACACCATATATCGTGTTTATATAAAAACTATTTTCTAAGAATAAATTAATTTTTATGTCGAAGAAATAATTAAAAATGCTTGCAATCCAGATATTTTACGCTTGTAGAACGCTAAAAAGTTAGTTGTTACTAACATAAATTTCATGCCAGATTGAGTGCTTGAAATACCACCAGATATTGGGTTGCATTAAGACTAAAACCTCACTATCTTGTGTTTAATTCAGCACGTGATCCCAATGCAGATTTTCTGGGATCGCACAGATCGCTAACGAGATTATGGCAATGCCATATGCAGTGTGTGACATCAACCTCGCTGAAAATATAAATGCAGTGAAAAAATTAAATGAGCAGTCTCTACTTTGTACTTTCAGTATTGGTTTAGGCCGCTTTCGTGTGTGTTGTTATCTGGCGTGAGCCAATGGTGATAATGTCACTCACACTCAATAAATTAAAAATGAAAATGGGCATAACATAGCCCACGCATCAAGCGCTAACAGACAAACGGCCAGTAACATGAACAACAACTTATTAGTCACCAAACGCAACGGTGAAAAAGAGTCCATCGACTTAGAGAAAATCCACAAAGTCGTGACATGGGCAGCCAAAGGACTTAAAAACGTTTCAGTTTCACAAGTTGAAATCAAGGCACAAATCCAGTTTTATGACGGTATCAATACTAGCGAGATCCATGAAACCCTGATCAAATCAGCGGCAGATCTTATTTCTACCGATGCGCCAGATTATCAATACCTAGCTGCGCGCTTGGCCATTTTCCACCTTCGCAAAAAAGCCTATGGTCAATTTGAGCCGCCTGCCCTACTTGAGCATGTAGGTAAGATGGTTGATATGGGCAAATACGATAAGCACTTGCTTGAAGACTACACGCCTGAAGAATTTGCTGAAATGGACTCGTATATCGACCATTGGCGAGACATGAACTTCAGCTACGCTGCAGTTAAACAGCTTGAAGGTAAATACCTGGTTCAAAACCGAGTTACAGGTGAAATCTACGAAAGTGCACAGTTCCTATATATCTTAGTGGCGGCATGTCTTTTCGCAAATTACGATAAAGCGACGCGTATGGACTACATCCGCCGCTTCTATGATGCCGCTTCAACATTCAAGCTGTCATTGCCTACACCTATCATGGCTGGCGTACGTACGCCTACTCGCCAGTTTAGCTCATGTGTACTTATCGAAACCGGCGATAGCCTAGACTCAATCAATGCAACCGCAAGTGCCATTGTTAAATACGTAAGCCAGCGTGCGGGTATCGGTGTAAACGCAGGCCGTATTCGCGCACTAGGTAGCCCTATTCGCGGCGGTGAAGCATTCCATACGGGTTGTATTCCGTTCTACAAATACTTCCAAACAGCCGTTAAAAGCTGTTCACAAGGTGGTGTTCGTGGTGGCGCTGCTACGCTGTTCTACCCTATTTGGCATATGGAAGTTGAATCACTGTTAGTGCTTAAGAACAACCGTGGTGTTGAAGAAAACCGTGTACGTCACCTAGATTACGGCGTTCAGTTCAACAAACTAATGTACCAGCGCATGATGAAAGACGGCTATATCTCACTATTCAGCCCGTCTGACGTTCCAGGTCTTTACGATGCTTTCTTTGCTGACCAAGAGAAGTTTGAAGAGCTATACGTTAAATACGAAAACGACGACAGCATCCGCAAAAAGCAAATTAAAGCCATGGAGCTATTCAGCTTGTTCATGCAAGAGCGTGCAAGCACAGGTCGTATTTATCTTCAAAACGTTGACCACTGTAATACGCACAGTCCGTTTAACCCAGAAGTTGCGCCTGTACGTCAAAGCAACCTGTGTCTTGAAATTGCACTACCAACTAAGCCATTACAGCACGTTAACGACGAAAATGGTGAAATTGCACTTTGTACGCTGTCAGCGTTTAACTTAGGTGCGATTAAGTCTCTTGACGAGTTTGAAGAGCTGTCTGATCTTGCTGTACGTGCCCTAGATAACCTGCTTGATTACCAAGACTATCCTGTTCCTGCTGCATATAACGCAACAATGGGACGTCGTACGCTGGGTGTTGGTGTTATCAACTTTGCATACTACCTTGCTAAAAATGGCGTTAAATATTCTGATCACAGTGCGAACGGTATAGTTCACCGCACGTTCGAAGCAATGCAGTACTATCTACTTAAAGCGTCGAACAATCTTGCTAAAGAAAAAGGTGCGTGTCCTAAGTTTAACGAAACCACCTATTCTCAAGGCATCATGCCAATTGATAGCTACAAGAAAGATCTTGATAGCGTATGTAATGAACCACTTCATTACGACTGGGATGCACTTCGTGAAGAAATCAAAACTCACGGATTGCGTAACTCTACGCTGTCAGCATTAATGCCGTCAGAGACGTCTTCTCAGATTTCTAACGCGACAAACGGCATTGAACCTCCGCGTGGTTTTATCAGCATTAAGTCGAGCAAAGATGGTGTTCTTAAGCAAGTTGTACCTGAGTACGAAACGCTAAGAGACCAATACGAGCTACTTTGGGATATTCCTTCAAACGATGGTTACCTACAACTTGTTGGTATCATGCAGAAGTTTATCGACCAAACTATCTCAGCGAATACCAACTACGATCCAAGCCGTTACGAAGGTAACAAGGTACCAATGAAGCTTCTTCTTAAGGACCTTCTTACTACGTATAAACTGGGTGTTAAAACACTTTATTATCATAACACTCGCGACGGCGCGTCAGACACATCTGCTCTCGATGCTAAAGCGAGCGAGCCTATGCCACGTCAAGAAGAAGTGGTTGTAGAGGAAGATGATGATTGTGCAGGTGGTGCGTGTAAGATTTAGAACACGCCCCCTGTTTAAATGGCAAATGCATAAAAGGAGTTAACTGCATTTGCCATTAACGTTTCGCAGCAAGAATACAAACAATAATACGCGTTAATCATTAAGTTTTTAGTTAGGCCATCATGAAATACACTACGTTTAATCAGCAAAGTACTAATCCATTGATCGAGCCGATGTTTTTCGGTAACCCCGTAAACGTTGCACGCTACGACCAGCAAAAGCATGCCATATTCGAAAAGCTTATTGAGAAGCAAATTAGCTTTTTTTGGCGCCCTGAAGAAGTTGACGTTTCTCGCGACCGTGTTGATTTCCAAAAATTGACCGACCCAGAAAAGCACATCTTTATTTCGAACCTTAAGTACCAAACCCTGTTAGATTCGGTGCAAGGCCGTAGCCCGAACATCGCGTTCTTGCCTATTATTTCACTACCAGAGTTAGAAACTTGGGTTGAAACATGGTCTTTCTTCGAGACTATTCACTCACGTTCGTATACCCATATTTTGAGAAACTTGTTCTCAGACCCAAGCGAAATATTCGAAGATATCGTAGTGAATGACGAAATTAAGCGACGTGCTGCTGATATTTCTAAATATTACGATGATCTCATTTTCGCCACTCAGCTTTGGCAGACACAGGGTGAAGGCGTACATACAGTGAATGGTGTTGCACACACTATCAACATGTATGAGCTTAAGAAGAAGCTTTACCTATGCATGAACTCGGTGAACGCACTGGAAGCAATCCGTTTCTACGTGTCTTTTGCCTGCACATTCGCTTTCGCTGAACGGAAGCTGATGGAAGGTAATTCTAAGATTATTCGTTTGATTGCCCGTGACGAGAATCTGCACTTATCTTCAACACAGCATATCCTTAATTTGTGGGCTAAGGGTAAAGATGACCCTGAAATGGCGCAAATTGCAGAAGAGTGTAAAGAAGAAGCGCGCGCTATCTTCATGAACGCTGTTGAGCAAGAAAAGCAGTGGGCTGACTACTTGTTCCAAAACGGCTCAATGATTGGTTTGAATAAAGAAATTCTTTGCCAGTACGTTGAGTACATTGCGAATCAACGTATGTCTGCTATTGGTCTAGACACCCCGTTCGAGATAAGCAGTAATCCACTTCCATGGATGAATAACTATTTGAATTCAGACAACGTGCAAGTGGCACCTCAAGAGTCTGAAATCAGCTCTTATCTTGTTGGTCAAATCGACTCTGCCGTGAGCGAAGACGACTTTGCTGATTTTGAGCTGTAAAACTACAGCTTAATGAGCAGCAACGATAAATCACTCCGCATCGACGTTGTCGATGTGGGGGCGATTATTTCCCCTTCTGATTCCACTATCTTAAACGCCCTTGAAGCAGCGGACGTTCATATTCACTACCATTGTCGTGAAGGCTTTTGTGGTGCATGCCGCACAAAGCTAATTGAAGGCGAAGTTGAGTACACCACAGATCCCCTCGCCTTCATTGACGACGATGAAATTCTTCCTTGTTGTTGCGTGGCTAAATGCCCGCTAAAAATAAAAGTACCGCTGTAAAATCTTCATTCATCGTTCTCACTATCACACTCACAGTGTTTCTGCGCGTTAGAGTAATCCACTTCAATAGTTTTACGTAGCAACTTAACACTAATCAAACGTAAGGATAATGTTATGAGTGAAGTTTCTGGAAAAGTTGTCATCATTACAGGTGCAAGTAGCGGGCTTGGAGAAGCAACGGCGAAAATGCTTGCGGATAAAGGTGCTAAATTAGTGTTGGGCGCCCGCCGTGAAGACCGTCTTAAAAAACTTGTAGATGAAATTGAATCTTCAGGTGGCCAAGCTACTTATCAAACGGTAGATGTCACGAAAAAGGATGAAGTCAAGGCGCTTGCGAAAGCGGCCATAGATGCCTATGGGCGTATTGACGTGCTCGTCAACAATGCTGGTCTTATGCCACTCGCTCCGCTTGACGAGATGAAAGTTGACGAGTGGGATCAGATGATAGATGTAAACATAAAAGGCGTTATGTATGGAGTAGCAGCTGTATTAGGACAAATGCGAGAGCAAAAAAGCGGGCATGTTATCAATCTTTCCTCTGTGGCAGGTCATGTTGTGTTCCCTGGAGCAACGGTTTATTGCGCAACTAAATTCGCTGTTAAAGCAATAAGTGAAGGCATTCGCAGGGAGTCAAATGGTGAAATTCGCTCTACCAACATCTCACCTGGTGCAGTGGCGACAGAACTTACTGACCACATTTCTCACAAAGACTCAAAGCAAATGGCAGATGATATGTATGACGATGCTATCGATGCAGATGCTATTGCACGTGCAGTAACGTTTGCCATAGAGCAGCCTGGCGACGTAGACATAAACGAAATGATCATCAGACCTACCCGTCAGGAACTCTAATACAGCTCATTTCTAACGTAATGGTATTGATTGGCCATCTAATGATTAAGCCTGCAAATGCAGGCTTAATTTATTTCTGAATTTAAAGTACTTTTTCGATGGCATACAATTCTTCATCAATGACCTGTAAGCGAGATGCTACAACGGCTCTCGCGTCGTTTACGCCTTTATTATAAAACGATGCGCCCATTTCTTTACTAATGAAGTCCAGAAGAAATTCTCCGTCAAATTGACCAAGTTCCACGCTTAATTCATCATCAAAATATCGTTGCAGTTTAGCGACTAGCGCGTCTTTTTCCTCACGGGTAAATGCAATATCACTCATTGTCATCCTTCATTTGTCACTTATAAAATGTCACGTTCTTTGTTTTAGACTCAACTATCGTTTTTCTTGTTCGTTAGCAATTATAAACGTTTTAACGTTAACACGCCGCACGCCTAATTTTAGATTTTTTTAGCATGTAGACTCGGCCTGGTATGATTTTCGTATACACCTTGTAGACTTCTCTATTTTTAATTGCTGATTGTCTAAAAACAGATATTTTAATGCAGAGTCTACATGCCCTTTTGTTCAAAGCACTATCGCAATAGTTTGCGTAGATAATTACATCAAAATGGGGCATCGCTTTCACGTAATTTGCGAGGTTAACAATGAAAGTTCTACCTATTATCGGAATAACAACCGTACTAGCAGCAAATAGTTTACCTGCTTGCGCCAACCCTAACCCTCATAAAGATAAATCACTCCCTCCGGGTATAGAAAAAAAGTATGAACGAACAGGTGAATTACCGCCGGGTTGGGAAAAAAAGCTAGCCGTTGGAAATCGTTTAGATCGTGATATTTACAACCATGCCCGCATCATTGTGCCTTTGGGAGAAGACGGGTTAGTAACAGTTCGCATTGAAAACAAAGTGGTACGCCTTTTTCAAGCCACAAGGGAAATTGTAGAGATTTTAGATTAAGCCTGCTCATATCTGAAAGAGAGCTTCTGATATGGCGCTCTTAGCTCACTTTTACTTATGGCTTACTATCAACATTTGAAAATTGACTTGCCCTCACTCGACAGTAGTATCTGGAATCAACCATAGTTTTTTAGTTGGGTAGCCATCATGTTATTCCTGCAACACATCACGCAGGATATACTAGAGCCAGTTATTCTTTGTTGTACATCAAGACTCAACAATCCCCAACTTAATGACTTGTTTAACACTTCTATAATAATGGCGGCGTTTCATTTTCTATGATGAAAGTACAAACGGCCCCAATTGCAATAAAGAAATCAGGAACAAAAAATGGCAGCTAACGCACTGTTTAAGCCTTACTCACAGGGCAACCTATCGTTAACCAACCGAATTGTTATGGCCCCCATGACTCGTCAATTTTCGCCTAACGGCGTACCTACCAACGATGTAGCTGGTTACTATAAGCGCCGCGCTCAAGGTGGCACAGGTTTGATTATCACCGAGGGCACTACAGTAAACGATAAAGTCGCTACGATGGACGCAAATATCCCTCAATTCCATGGCGATGAAGCGCTAGCCGGTTGGAAAAATGTGGTAGATGAAGTTCACAGTGTCGGTGGGAAAATTATGCCTCAACTATGGCACGTGGGTATGGCGAGGGTAGCGGAAAAAGCGCCTTATCCTGAACTTCCAAGTGCAGGGCCTTCAGGTTTATTCAAACCAGGAAAACAGGGCGCTGAACCTATGACCGTTGAACACATTGAATCCGTGATTACTGCCTTTGCACAAGCAGCAGCAGATGCCAAAACTATCGGTATGGATGGAATTGAGATTCACGGTGCTCATGGTTATCTAATCGACCAGTTCTTCTGGGAAGGCACAAACCAGCGAACTGACAGTTGGGGCGGTAACATGGAAAATCGTGGACGATTTGCGGTTGAAATAATTAAAGCCATACGTGATGCAACAGGTCCCGATTTTCCGATCGTACTGCGCTATTCGCAGTGGAAACAACAAGATTACACCGCTCGTTTAGCGCACACGCCCCAAGAACTAGAACAGTTTCTTCTTCCGCTAAGTGAAGCTGGTGTAGATGTTTTTCATTGTTCTCAGCGCCGCTATTGGGAAAACGAATTTGAAGGCAGTGATTTAAACCTTGCAGGCTGGACGAAAAAATTAACTGGCAAGCCCACCATAACGGTAGGGTCAGTTGGGCTAAATGACGACTTCTTCGGCGCATTCAAAGGGCAAGATTCCAGCACTCGCTCAGTCGATGATTTACTTGAACGTTTAGACGCTGGCGAATTTGATCTGGTTGCTGTAGGAAGAGCGCTACTACAAGATCCAAACTGGGCAAACAAAATAAAAGAAAACCGCACCAACGAACTAGAGCAATACTCTGGAAAAGCCTTAGCAACGCTATCTTAAGCCCGATTAAATTAAGCACTAGCGCGGCAAAGTTGCGCTAGTGCCTCTCCCAAAAGGACTCAAAGTCTGATTTGCTGAGCGGTTTTGCAATGAAATAACCCTGCGCATAATCACAGCCCATGCTTTTTAGAATATCGTATTGTTCTTGTGTCTCGACACCTTCCGCTACTACCTTTATTCCGAGTTTATTCGCCATCACAATAATGGCTTCGCACAGCACCTTATCATTGCTAACGTCAGTCATCGACTTCACAAAGCTCCTGTCAATCTTGATAAAGTCTGTAGGAAAGCGCTTTAAATAAGAAATAGAGCTGTAACCTGTACCAAAATCATCCAACGCGATATCAACGCCTGCTTGCCTAAACTGGAAAAGCTTCTTGGACACCATCTCATTGGCTTCCATTAATAAGTTTTCCGTGACTTCAAGAAGTATAGAACGCGCAGAGATCTTCTGGTCTAAAAGCAGGTTTAACCATTGAGTTATATTAGATTCTAAATTGAAGTAGTGGCTAGGTGACGTATTAATACTCACCTGCAGCTCTTGACGGTTTTGGGCTTTCCATTGTTTGATATTGGCACAGACTTCATTAAATACCCAATTACTGATATCAATGATGAGTCCAGATTCTTCAGCAAGTGGAATAAATTCATCTGGTGTAATTCTCCCCTTCGTGGGATGCTGCCATCGAAGTAACGCTTCAGCTTTCATCACTTTCTGGCTACTGAAACATGCAATTGGCTGGTACTCAATAAACAATTCTTTGTTCTTAACTGCATAACGCAAATCATTCAACAAGGTCATTCTCTTTATTGCTGCAGTTTGCATGTCGTGGGTATAATACTGATAGTTGTTTTTACCGAGATCTTTAGCACCGTACATCGCTTGGTCGGCATTCTTTAACAGGCCTTTGACATCTTTTGCGTCGTCCGGATATAAGGTGACACCTAGGCTCGCGCTAGTATGCACACGTTCCAGCTCTAAACTATAAGGTTTTACGATCTCGCCAAGTAGCTTTTGTACGACCAGTTCTATAGAACTTAGGCCTTTAATGCCGTTTAGGATAATGACAAATTCGTCACCGCCTAATCGGGAAACGGTGTCATCTGAACGCAAACACTGCTTTATTCTTCTGGCGCACTCAATTAAAAGCTTATCACCTATATCGTGACCAAGCGTGTCATTAATATCTTTGAAATTATCAAGGTCCAAGAATATCACCGCTACCTTATCGCTCTCTCTATCGGCAGCCTTAATGGCTAACTGTAAGTGATCCAACATAAGGTTTCGGTTAGGAAGTCCTGTCAAAGAATCAAAGTTAGCTTGCTTCCATATAAGTTGATTCGCCAGCTCTCTTTCAATAGCGATGCTAGCGATATGCGCGAACTGTTCGATTAAGCGCATTTCGTCCGCTGTCGGTACTGCTCTTTCTCTATGATAAATTGCAAAAGTACCAATAGCGTCACCATTAGCTCCTTGTATTGGCTGTGACCAACAAGAGCATACACCAGCGCGCAATGCTAAATCTTTCCAATCGGTCCAAAACGGGTGCGTACTGATATCTTCAACAATGGTCGGTAAGTTCGTCGCGGCTGTATTTCCACATGATCCCCTGCCTGCACCAAACTCAACGCCATCGATAGCGTCGTTATAAAAGTCGGGTAAAGAAGGCGCAGCACCCTTTTTCAGCTTGCCATCTTCTAATAGCAGGATACTGCAAACTTGATCTGTGTATTCGGCCTCTATAGCATTCACAATGTCGTGGAGTACGGTATGCAATGACTCTGCATTTACCACTTTCTCTAAAATAGCGCTCCTCACACGGGTGATTTTTTGTGTTTGAGCTAGCTTAAATTGGTACTCTTCCAACTGAGTTGAGAGATCATTGAATTCTTGTCGCTGTAGTTCCGACTCTACAAGTTTTGCAAGCTGCTCTAATTGCTGTATTTGAACGCAATTGAATATTTTTGGATTATTATCCGACACACATAGCGTTCCCACCGCAAACCCTTCTATCATCAGCCTAACACCCGCGTAAAAACGAATGTGAGGATGACCAACCACAAAAGGATTGCTTTTGAAGCGAGGGTCCTCTTGAGTATCTGGAACGACTAAGGTTTTGTCCTGCGCTATAGCATGGGCACAAAAGGCGACATCCCTTTCTGTTTCAGTCATATCGAGATTAATAGCCGACTTAAACCACTGCCTACTGTCATCGACAAATGTGATGGATGCGAATCTACAATCAAAAATGCTACTTGCTAGTCGAGTAATACGGTCAAAGCGCTCTTCTGGTGGGGTATCGAGCACTCTCAGTTTGTTGAGTGCGGCTAGCCTCTCATGTTCATTTACAATAGTCGGGGGTGTGCGCACAACTCACTCCTAAATCCAACACGGTCGAATTGCGCACATTGTGCAACACGCTTTCAATAGCGTGGTTAAGCCAGTTGGACATTATTTCTGCCGCTCTCTTTGGCTTTATATAATGCGTCATCGGCTTCCGATAGTGCTGACTCAATAGTGTCATGATGTTCTTTTACATAAGATACACCCGCACTAACAGTGATATCAATAAACTTCCCATTCACATCTAGAGGGTTTTTACTTATTCGATCTCTTAACTTTTCAGCTAACTTGAAGGCGCCTGCGCGGTCGGTATCAGGCAATAAAAGTACGAATTCCTCACCGCCAATGCGCGCTACGCAATCTGCATTACGCGAAGACATTTTTAAAATTTTTGCTACGTGTTTAATCGCTTTATCACCCATGTCGTGGCCGTGAGTGTCGTTGATACGTTTAAAAAAATCGATATCGATCATCACCACTGACAGCGATCGCTTGTAGCGGTGACTAGCCGCTATTGCTTGTTGGGAAACAATCTGAAATGCCCGTCGATTTAGTAAACCAGATAGGTAATCAAAATTAGCGTCTCGCTGGAGCTTAGTGGCAAAACGACTTACCTTTGCCACCATTGGACGAAATATGAAAAACGCTTCAACTAATATGGTGAGAATAATGATGCCCAACACTACGTTTTGTGCATTTCTAAGGTCGTTTACTTTTTCCAAACTCTCTTTTTCATATTGCCCAACAATGTTGTGTAACGGTGTTAGCAGGTCGCTTTCTGCGAGTTGTAAAAACATCAAACTTCCGTTAGAAAACTGGACAGCGCCAACATTACCATTTTCTGAAAGTGCGGCCCTTATCTCGCCTTCAAATAACTTTATTTTCTTATCTACATCAGAGGGAGGCATAAAATAGAGGTTATACAGTTCTTCAGAAAGTGGGCTGGGTTGACCTTTTGATAATGCTTCAAAATGTGGTGCTAGCAGAAACTGATGGTTTTGCTTCATTTTCTCAATCGCAGCTATAGAGAGTCTTTTTGATTTTTGAGCGCCAGTTTGCAAGTAATCGACCGCAAACATACTGGCTCTTTGCGAAAGCATGCGTTGCTGACCACTTACGTTAACAATTTTGCCAGTATTGTTCTGCTCTGAAATGACTTCATCTAACATGAAGTGAACAACCAGAGACAGTACCGCAATCACTGAAAGCGAAATAACATAAGTTAGCGTTAACAATCTGCCTGGATTTCTTATCGTTATTGGATCTTCTGCGTTCATAACTGCGTTCCCATTATTTAGTGATCTACTACGTTAGCACTGTTGGAAAATTCAAATATTGCTCTTTAGTCTAGAAATATGCGTTAACGCTCCCCCATTAAACTTTATAGAACTATTTCGCCACGGCGGAAAATAACGCTTTTTCTGTTTTAAACGTAGCGTATAAAACGCTATTTTTTTATAACCAAGTAGATGCCACCCAACGTAGCTATTGAAGCAACCAGGATCTGCATTGTGAGTGGCTCACCAAGCGCTATCCACCCCATCAGCGATGCTATGACAGGCACGCTCAGTTGCACTGTCGCGGCGGTGGTTGATTTGATAAGGGGAAGCGCGCTGTACCAAATAGCGTATCCGCAACCCGATGCAAACACCCCTGATGCAAGCGCGTAATAAACACCCTCGCTATCTAAGACAAAATTATCTGCGCCCACGAAGCAAACCACACCAACCAAAGGAACACAGAAAAACGCGGCATAGACAAAATTACCCGATGTAGATAAAAGGGCTGAGCTACTTTTTTTACCCAAAAGCGAATAGACGCCCCAAGCCATACCCGCCAAAACCATAACCGCGCCTGCTAAAAGAGGCGGTGCTGCCGCGCTAGGCAACAGTAAGATAACAAGGCCTAAAAATGCCAACACAAACCCCAACCACTGCCATTTTTTAAATCGCTCGCCATTGAACAATCCTACGGAAATCATAGTGAGTTGCACGGCACCAAATAATAAAAGTGCCCCCGTTCCCGTGGACATTGAAATATAGGCATATGAAAAGCAGATAGCGTAAACGAACAACGAAATGCCACCGAGTACGCTGGCGTTGGTTTTTAGGCCATGAAAAAGGCCTTGAGAAGGCACGCTCTCACTTTTGCGACGTAGGAAATAAGAAGACAAAAGTAACAACGCTATCGCCCCGCTCGCTAAGCGTAAGATAGTAAAACTAGCAGGGTCTATATCGGTGTTAGCAAGAGCCATGCGGCAAAGTAGCGAATTAGCAGCAAATGCAATCATGGCAATAGCGACCAATACAAAGGTTTTCAACAAACCGAATCTCCCTAGTTTTAAACGCAAAAATGCTTAGCAGTACGCTAACTTATCCCGTAATGTATCGAAAAGTAAATGCTTAAACGCAAGAGACAATATTTTACAACGACGTAGACAGGTCAAACTGCCTAAAACGAAAAAGAGGACCGAAAGGTCCTCTTTAAATTAGTTATTACTTGATGAGAGTTTTAAAGCGATAAGCCTAAGCGCTCAGCCACTTCAATATAGGTCTCGACTACAGAGCCCAAACCTTGTCTAAAGCGGTCTTTGTCCATCTTTCTACGGTTTTCTTTATCCCACAAGCGACAGCCATCTGGTGTGAACTCATCACCTAGTACGATATTGCCATCTTTGTCGACACCAAACTCTAGTTTATAGTCTACAAGCAACATACCCGCGTCATCAAAGAGTGCTTTCAAAACACTGTTAACCTTGAAGGTCAATGCTTTCATTTCAGCAATTTGCGCTTCGGTTGCCCAACCAAATGATAAAATATGGTAGTCATTTACCATTGGGTCGTGAAGTGCATCATTTTTTAAGAAAAACTCGAAAATAGGTGGGTTAAGCTCTTTGCCCTCTTCCACACCCAGTCTGCGAACTAAAGAGCCAGCAGACAAGTTTCTCACCACACACTCAACAGGGATCATGTCGAGCTTCTTAACCAAAGACTCAGTGTCAGAAACCAGCGCCTCAACTTGCGTTGCAATGCCTGCTTCTTCAAGCTTTGTCATAATAAAGTGATTAAACTTGTTGTTTACTTCACCTTTGCGTTCTAGCTGTTCAATCTTCTCACCATCAAACGCCGAAGTGTCGTTTCTAAAGTGAAGAATAAGTTTATCGCTATCATCAGTGTAATAAACAGTTTTTGCTTTACCGCGGTAAAGCTCGTCGCGTTTTTCCATTCTCAGTCTCAGTTATATATCAAGGTTATCTTCTGACATGACCTCAGCAAATGCACTGTAAAGGTCGGAAACCTGATTTGCTTCAAACGGTACACTTTCATTATTCATGAAGGTAACTGACGTGCGATCTGCACCCGCTCTTGCAACTTTCAAACGATAGTCACCTTTCTTTAGTAACTCTTTATCGCTTGAGAATAAACCATCCCACCAACTACCTTGATCACCATTGTAAGTGACAAATAATAGGCCGTTTGATTTATCTAAA
The DNA here is from genome assembly GCF_041414725.1 of Alteromonas sp. DY56-G5. Lineage (NCBI taxonomy): Bacteria > Pseudomonadati > Pseudomonadota > Gammaproteobacteria > Alteromonadales > Alteromonadaceae > Alteromonas > Alteromonas sp. DY56-G5. The sequence goes on from NZ_JANHZQ010000006.1 coordinate 129,456, forward strand.
TCTTTAACGTCAAAACCAAGCTTACGCAGTACTAACAGCATTCTTGGCCACGCTACATCATACTTAGCTTCTACGATATACGCCGCATCACCATCGGCATTAAAGCCCATCTCGGTATTGATACCCTGACGGATACGAGCAATTCTTCGTGTCTCTGCTAGCTGAATTTGGTACTCATAGTGACCAACAACTTGGTTCAACACCTCAACTTCTTCGCGACGTTCTTCCATTGAAGAGACTTCTGCAACCACGTCGTTGCCCAATGTTTGCATATAGTCCTTTAATTCAACAGTAAGCGCAGCACTACGGCCGTGAGGTTTAACGTCTAAGCTGAATTCAAAACGTCGACCGATTTCGGTTTCTTCATCTATAAAGCTATACCAAGGACCTTCGACTTCTTTAGTTATCACCATCCAGTCAGTAACCAGCACTTTCTCTTCTGGACTAAAGCTATCTACACCAATACCTTGTTCATCTAAGAAACTTAAAAGCGAGTTCCAAATTGCTTGGCTTAGCGGCTGACTATCGTCAACCTGGTCAAACCAAATGGTTGCTGAACTCTTACCTTCCTCAATGTGAGAACCTGTAACTAACGGTAAAACTAATGCTGGCGAGCGAACCATCAACGACTTGCCCACCAAATTTGAATCGGCCTCTTGACCTAACTCAGGTAATACAAAATCACGAGAAAAAGCAGGTGCATCTAAGTCAGAAGGTACTTTTAGCGATTCTTGTTCTTTAGTTTTTAAGTATTCGTAGCTGCCAGACGCGGTCTTTCTATCTATTTGGCTTGAACAACCTGCAAGTGCAACCATCGCTACTGAACTTGCTATAGCCAGCGTTCTTTTCATCTGTGTTCCTTATTAACCAGAAATCAATGCGTATTTTTTTAGTAGTTCTTCGATACGTTTTTGGCTTGATAGTTCCGGTAAAACCATAGGTAATCGCATAACTGCGCTTTCCATCATGCCCATTTTATACAATGCCCACTTCGGCATTACTGGATTTGGTTCAATAAATAGTTCGCTGTGAAGTAATTTAATGGTTTCATCGATATCGCGACATTTATCAAAATTATTTTCTAGCGCAGCTTCACACATTTGTGCGATTGCTTTAGGCACTATGTTAGCAGTTACGGAGATAACGCCATGACCGCCTTCACACATAAACTCGCAGCTTGAACCGTCATCGCCGCTAAGTAAAACAAAGTCATCGGGAACCAAAGGCTGAGTAGCCTTAAGGCGTGCAATATTGCCAGTCGCGTCTTTAAGGCCAACGATATTTTTGTGCGTTGCTAATTTAGCCACCGTTTCAGGCAGCATGTCGGCTACGGTGCGGCCAGGCACATTGTAAAGAATAACAGGTAAGTCGCTGGCGTCTGCAATTGCATTAAAGTGCGCGACCATACCCGCCTGTTGAGGCTTATTGTAATAAGGTACTACGCTTAGGAAACCGTCTATACCTGTAGAGCCTAATTGCTCTGTAAGAAAAATAGCCTCTGCCGTAGAGTTTGCGCCACTGCCGGCAATAACCGGAATTGCTCCCGATGCCATAGCAACGGTTTCTTTAACCACATTGATGTGTTCATCAAAAGGTAGCGTTGCTGACTCACCAGTAGTTCCAACCGACACTATACCGTGGGTGCCCTGCTCTACATGAAACTTCACAAGTTTCTCTAAAGACTTGTAATCAATATCGCCGTTTTCGAACATCGGCGTGACGAGTGCTACGTAACTACCAGTAAACATAATCTCTCCGAAAAATGTGAGCGCACATGGTAAATATGTCGGTGCTTAAACACAAGTAATAGCGCAAGTAAAATGACAAGAATTTGACAATATCTTATTCAAAGGCAAGAAAAAGGCGCTGACTTATAAAAAAACTCTGTGCTAACATCCCGACATTATTAACATTGAAGTGAAGTAGATGTCGAAACACCAACTTATCGTCACCATCTTGGGGACAGACAAAAGTGGCATTTTAAGCGAAATTGCAACGACGGTATCAGAAGCTCAGTGCAATATTCTAGATAGCAGGCAAGCCATTTACGGCAAAGAGTTCTCGTTGACCATGATCATAGAAGGAACGCAAAGCGCTATCACAAAAGCTGAATGTATTTTACCTTCGCTATTTCAGCGTCTTGACCTGCTTTCTATGATGAAGCGCACTAGCCATCACGAAAAGCAAAACCTTGCCCATCTTTTTAATGTCGAGTTTAGTGGCGAAGATGCAGCTGGCTTGATTAAAGCGGTGACCGGATTTTTTGCCGAGCGTCATGCAATGATAAGTGCATTTAGACAACGCACATTTAAAGACAAGACATCGGGTAAAGACAACATGCGCTGCAAATTTGTTGTTTCTCTTCCCTCTAATGAAAATGTAGACGCACTAGAATCTGATCTAATGTCCCTGTTCACTTCGTTAAATGTGACAGGCAAAGTTGTAGACAAACAAAAAAAGGATCCCAATGAAAACGTTACAAGCTGGTGATAAAGCCCCACAATTCTCATTGCAGAACCAAAATGATGAAACCGTATCTTTAGCTGATTTCGCAGGTAAAAAAGTACTGGTTTATTTTTACCCTAAAGCGATGACGCCTGGTTGCACAGTACAAGCCCAGGGCTTACGCGACGTAAACGAAGAACTAACGGCGAAAAATGTGGTTGTGCTAGGAATTAGCCCAGATGCAGTTAAACGCCTGCCTAAATTCATCGAAAAAGAAAACCTAAACTTTACGTTGCTTTCTGATGAAGACCACGCCGTTGCCGACGCTTTTGGTGTGTGGGGACCTAAAAAGTTTATGGGTAAAGAGTATGATGGCATTCATCGCCAAACATTCCTCGTGGATGAAAACGGTGTTATTGAGCACGTTTTCAACAAGTTCAAAACAAAAGAACACCACACCGTAGTACTTGATTATCTAAACAGCTAAACCGGTATAGAATTTAAAAAGCCCCGATAACATTATGTTTTCGGGGCTTTTTTATACTTGTTCAATTCGTATCAGTGTTTACCTATAACGCCTATTTGAATCAGTACTCGTTTTGGATCTCGTACTGGATGGCGCTGACTGGTTCGCCAAATGGGAATAACTACTTTGCCTCTTCGGGTACAATAACGGGGTTACTAGACCACGCTGTAATTACCGCCTTCACGAGGGTAGCGAGAGGAATAGCGAAAAATACGCCCCAGAACCCCCAAAGACCTCCAAACACTAATACTGCAACGATTATATAAAGCGGATGCAAGCTAACCGCCTCCGAGAATAGCAGCGGTACCAACAAGTTACCGTCTAACGCCTGAATAATGCCGTACGCTATCATTAAATACCAAAATTCTGGTGAAATACCCCACTGAAACATAGCGACAACGGCCACGGGTATAGTAACCACTGCTGCACCGATGTACGGAATAAGTACTGAAAATCCCACCAATACGCCAAGCAAAATAGCATAACGTAAGTCCATCAATACAAACGTTACGCAGCTCACCGCGCCAACAATTATAATCTCGATCACTTTGCCGCGAATATAGTTGGCAATTTGAGAGTTCATTTCGTGACCAACTTGCGTAATTAAGCGTCGCTCCTTAGGCAGCAAGCGAGATATGCTGTCTAAAAAGAAAAGCTTATCTTTTAGCATGAAAAACACCATAAGCGGTACGAGGATCACGTAAACGAGCAACGCAGCTAAGTTGGCGATATTACTAAACGAAGCAGAAATAAGGGTTTCGCCCACCTCAACCAGTTTGTCATTTAAACCTTCCATCATTTGATGGATTTGATATACCTGAACGTAATCTGGATATTTGTCCGGAAGCGTTAATATCCATTCTTGTGCTTTCTGCCATATTAGCGGCGTTTCTTGAATCAAGTTAACGCTTTGCTTTGATATAATTGGAACAAGGCCAATTAAGGTTAATATGGTTATAGTGATAAAGCCGAGCATTACAACGACGCAGGCGAGCGTTCTACTTACACCGACATTTACCAAGCGACAGACTGGCCAATCGAGTAAATACGCAATCACTGCTGCAACCAACACAGGCATAATTAGCCCGCCCCACAATAGCAACACTGCCGTGGTCAAAAGGATCAAGATAAGCAACATTGCTGCATCAGGATCAGAAAATTTGCGTCGGTACCAACGACCAAAAACGCTAATCATATAAACGCCTAGAAATTACTAAGAATAGGACACGCATCATAGTTGATAGCGCTAGCACTTAGCAATAAGTAGCACTTAAGAATCTTTCAAAATCAAACTGGTATGATGTTTTTACAGTATAAGCATTAGTGTGTAGAGTGGTTGTTACAACAGTAAAAGAATAAACTGGATGCGTTTGTGTCGCATTGGTATAACTGACGTGTCATAAACGAGATGGCATAGGCGATATTGCCTTGTGTCTTCGAAAATGATGCATATAAGAAAAAAATAAAATTTGAAACTGTTTAGCAACTTAGCGCTCTAAGGATTAAGCAGTATTAACCGTATACAATGATTGTAGGTTCATGAGAAAAAAGTTTTCAGCATCTTTGGTTGCCCTTTCCTTCGTGCTCACATCGAGCCTCACGGCTGTTGCACAAGATGCCAATTACAGCAATAAAAATGCGTTACCTGAAATAGGTGTTGTTGCGTCAGACGCCATATCGCTTGATAAGGAGATGATCGTAGGCGATGCCGTAATGCGGCAAATGCGCGGTCAAAGTCCTGTAATCTCAGATCCGGTGCTGGATGAATATTTACAGGATGTAGGCAACCGATTGGTTGTCCATGCTGACAACGCCAAATTTCCTTTTGAATTTTTCTGGGTGAATAATGATGCCATTAACGCATTTGCGTTTTTTGGCGGTCACATTGGTGTTCACACGGGTTTAATGCGTCGTGCTGAAAATGAAAGTGAACTGGCTTCGGTGCTAGCGCACGAAATTTCTCACGTAACTCAACGCCACATAGCACGACGTATGCAGGCGCAGCAGCGCTCATCTCCCCTTGCCTTGGCGTCACTTATCGGCGGGGTGCTAATTGCAATGGCCAACCCAGAAGCGGGTATTGCGGCCATGCAGGCGGGAACCGCAGCCTCTGCACAATTGCAAATCGACTATACCCGTTCGAATGAACAAGAAGCCGATAGAATTGGTATCGCAATGCTTGCTCGTGCGGGCTTCGATCCGAGTGCGGCTGCTTCATTCTTTTCTACCATGGCGGAAGAGTACCGCATGGTTTCTCGTCCACCCGCAAGGCTGCTCACTCACCCTTTAACCGAAACCCGTATTGCTGATGCGAGAAATCGCGCTGGTGACTATCCTAGACGCTACTTACCCATTAACAAGCAATTCGAGTTGGCTAAAGCACGTATAAAGGCACGCTACTCGTTTAAAGCTGATTACGCTGTAGAATATTTCGAAGCGGCCGTGGCTCAAGACGTACAGCGCAGTAAAGAAGCGTCATTATATGGTTTAGCGCTTGCTTATATGCGCGCCGAAAAAATCGAAAAAGCCAAAGACATTATGGATGAGTTAATAGCAAAAGATAGAGGAAACCTCTTTTATCTCGACGCTATGACAGATATCTATATTTCTCAAGGTGAGCCTTTAAAAGCCGTTGAAATGCTAAGACCTCACGTTACGCATAACCCTAGAAATCAAGTATTGGCGCTGAACCAGGCCAATGCTTACATAAGCGCAAACAAATATGAAGAAGCGGTGTCTCTACTTAAAGATTTCCTGCTGGTTAAAAAAGATTATCAACTGGCACATCAGTTGATGAGTGAGGCGTATCAAAAGTCGAAACGTTTCTCGCAAATGCATCAGAGCAAAGCGGAAGTATATGCATTGTATGGTGCTTATAACCGCGCGGTTGACGAACTACAATATGCGTATAATTTCGCAGGCGATGATCACCTTGAAAAACAAAGAATCAGAGCGAGAATAAAACAATTTCGCGACCAAGAAGAGCGTTTACAACGACTCTAGACCATCGCACTTCCCTGCTATTCGTCAGCGCCTTTCAATTCAGCTAGGCGCTGACGCAGATGCGCTGCCGTAATTTCTCCCATTATCGTATCTTTTATTTTCCCATCAGGTCCAAGAATAAAGGTCGCTGGCAAATAAGGGGGTTTTTGCATGGGCAGTTTAGTGTCTGGCGAACTTACAATAACAGGCAATTCAATATCAAACTTCTTAGCCATGGCTTTGAGTTCAGGCTTCGTTTTAAGGTCGTAGTTAATAGCAAAAAGACGGGTATCGTCAGGTAGCGACTGATTAAATGTGACGAGCTCAGGCATTTCTCGTAGACATGGTGCACACCATGGCGCAAAGTAATTTACCACAACCCACTTCCCCTCAAGATCTTGCCAAAGGTAAGCAGTTCCATCTAATGTTTCAAAGTCATGTTGAAGACGCTGATACGTATATGCACCGGCAAACGCAACAAGCGCTAACAGCACTAGAAAGAGTATAGGCTTTATTTTTCCTGCATTGCTTTTTAGCTGTGACAACAACATATAACCTTCTAATTTTGACTATTTTTTCATAGTGCCAGATTCTAACTTCGCGCACTAACATAAATTCAACCACGCTTTTTAAACACCGTTTTCCAGAAACGATGCTGTAAATAAAGAATAGTACGAATTTATTACCCGTTATCGGTAAACTGCTTGATATTCTATGGCAAAAACGCAATAGTTCGCGCCAATCCATATAATCATGAACAAGAGTATTTATGACAGACATTACCATTATTCACAATCCTCGCTGTTCAAAGAGCAGACAAACCCTAGCATTACTTGAAGAGCAAGGTATAGCGCCTGTTATTGTTGAGTACCTAAAGCAGCCTCTAGACGCAAAAGAACTGAAAGAGATATTTAAAAAACTTAACCTTGGATCGGTTAGAGATATGATGCGTACTAAAGAAGCAGAATATAAAGATGCTAACTTAGGTGACAGCGCACTGTCTGACAATGCGCTTTTTGAAGCTATGGCTCACACGCCCAAGTTGATAGAGCGTCCCATTGTTATAAATGGCGAGAAAGCCAGAATTGGTCGTCCGCCAGAATCTGTTTTGGAAATTGTATAGTGCAACCTGTTCTCGTACTTTATTACAGCCGAAACGGCAGCACAAAGCGATTAGCTGATGCCATCGCCCAAGGAGTATCGTCATTAGATGTTCCTGTGATAGTACGTACAGTCAAGAGTATCAGCGATGCAGCTAATGACGCGGCATCTAGTGCTGTACCCGAGGTTTCCCTTCAGGAACTCGAACAGTGCAGTGCCCTAGCGTTAGGTAGTCCTACGCGTTTCGGCAATATGGCAGCGCCAGTAAAACACTTTTTGGATTCTACAAGCAGTCAATGGTTAAAAGGCGCGTTGATTGACAAGCCTGCGTGTGTATTTACATCTTCTTCTTCCATGCACGGCGGCCAGGAATCCACATTACTTTCCATGATGGTTCCGCTTATCCATCACGGCATGGTGATTTGCGGTTTACCTTACAGTGAGCCTGCGCTACACAACACCACAATGGGTGGCAGCCCTTACGGTGTAACACACGTCGCTCATCACAGTTTGAGTGCACCAGAGCAATTGAGTGCAGATGAAAAAGCGCTATGCATTGCTCAGGGTAAGCGACTTGCAATGTTCGCTAAAAAGCTAGCTGACAACGCCTAACAGTTACGTTATTTGGCGCATAAAACGTAGACCTTATAAAGAACATTAAAAAACAAATTGTTTCGGAGACATTACCATGGCACCAGATACGCGTTTTTATCGCTATCTCGCACTTATAAGCCACACCGGGTTAATCGTATGGATAACACTGTGGCAATTTACATTTACTAAAGAGCATACTTACTCTCCTTTGTTTATTGCCTTGTTTTATATTTTACCTTTATTGTTACCTTACTGGGGTATATTAAAAGGCAAGCCATATACTCACGCATGGGCCAATTTTGTCGTTTTGTTTTACCTCATTCACGGATGCACTGTGGCATACGCTGTACCTGATGAACGTTGGTATGCAGTGGTAGAGATTATTCTATGCACGGGTATGTTTGTCGGCTGTAGTGCGTTTGCTAGAAAACGTGGTCGTGAATTGGGTTTGGGCCTTAAAAAGCTTAAAGAAGAGATGCAAGAAGAAAAAGCACGCTTTGAGCAAGGTCAACAATGATCATGTAATACACAGCGAAAACACATGCTGCCAAGGGGTTAATATGACACGCCATTTGCCTGAATTTACATTAGTAATCGCATCATTATCGTTACTTGCAGCATGTGGAGGTTCTGGTTCAGGCGATAGTTCAGCCCCAAGCACTCCTTCCATTCCTCCAACCATTAGCATTTCAGGCCCTACAAACGCCGTTGTAGGCGATGCGGTCGACTTTGCTGTCGCCTCGCCTACTGGCCACGCTATTGTAGATATCGATTGGCAAGTCTCAGGCGTATCACAGCAGCCTCTCAGTGCTCACACGCAGGCTATCGGCTTTGATGTTACCTCTTCAGGTAGCTTTGATATCGCCGTAAACGTTAGCTTAGAAAATGGCACAACGCTTACAGACACCATAACGTTACAAACGAACGAAAGTACCGCGCCGATTGCCGCATTACGATTGGGTCATGAGGCATCCGAAGGCGGCAGAGTTTCTCTTCGCGTTGACACCGTTAACTCGCAAGGGTTAACAATCTCAAATATCACGTGGCAACAAACGTCTGGACCAATCGTCAATAACTTCAACTTTGATGATGGTGATTATTCTCATTCGATATATTTTCAAGCGCCTCGAGTCAGCAACGACACAATCATTGAAATAGAAAGTACCGTTACACTCTCAAATGGCGAGGTGTTAACCGATAGCGCGCAAGTTCTAGTGAAAAACATCGACATTAACAATAGCGGCTTTTTTGTAGATGACGAGACAAGTATTCCCGAAACGGTAAGCGCGCATATGCAGCCCTATAGAGCCGACAGCCCTTACGCATCGGCACTTGTTGATTGTGTTTATAACAATCAGGTTTCAAACAGCTGTACGTTCTCTCAGCTACCACTGATTGGCCAAGTCACCGAAAACCCGACTATCGATGATATTTTAGATAGAACATACGTCTCGCATCCGTGGATGGGCGATGCATTTAGAACGTATTTAGAAACTTCAGCAACCCGTGATGACATGCTTAAGTTACTACGCGCAACTAACGCGATTGTGATTTCTTACGATATCCGCCCGTCATTTTATTGGGTTGCCACTGGTGCCATTTACTTAGATGCCAACAACTTTTGGCGCACACCGCAAGAGCGAGACACGCTAAATACTCGCCCAGATTATAGAAGTGGTTTTGGTAGTGAGCTCGATTTTACGACGTCATGGCGCTACGTGAAAGACGGGGCCTATTATTTTCCTAATATCAGCACAGCGAACGTAGCAGATAGACTTCCACGTGATGTGAGCGACGTAGAAGCAGCATTAAGCTATTTGCTATACCACGAGCTAGCTCACGCCAATGACTTTTTCGACTACACCGAATGGCAACAACTCAGCAATAGCGCGAGCCCACTGTCGTCTTATGATGACAGCTCTCCCATTTCTACGGGGCTAACAACTTCATTGCCTCTTACGTCGTCACAACTCCATGCTTTGGCCGAAGTTCGATACGGCGGTGCAACCGCTTCAAGCGCGCAACGAAATTATACCGCGCTACAAGTGGCAAATTGGTTTGAGGATGATGGTGCGGTTGCTTTCTATTCTTACTTTACGGAACGAGAAGATCTCGCCATGTTATTCGAGCGCTTCATGATGCTTTACCGGCTTGAGGCAGAAGCGGATGTAGGCGTATTTACAAGAGAGACACTGGAAGACGGCAGTTTCATTCCCACTTGGGCTCAGAGAAACCGTGTTAATGATGATAACGTTACTATGCGCGTAGATTACGTATTAAGTAGAATTTTACCCGAACTCGATGTACCTGCTATTCAAGCGTCACTTCCAAGCTCTTATCTGCTTCCGAACGATATTACTTGGCGGGACTCTGCGTCTAGTACAAATCCAAACGTACAGTCTGCGAGCGATAAGTTAATGCTACAGAAAGGCGGAAACAATTCGGTTACTTCCGATGGAACTCTAATGACGGTAGCAGAAGAATTTAGCACCACATCAAGCGCTCATAGTTTAAGAAAAGAACAATAAACGGCAACACAGCAGTGCTTTGACTAACGCAGGTTAAACTCGCACTTTGGCTAACTTAGGTTGAGCTCGCGCTTTGACTAATTTAGGTTAAGCTCGCGCTTTGGCTAACTTAAGTTAAGCTCGCGCTTTGACTAATTTAGGTTAAGCTCGCGCTTAACCATGCCCACCGATAAGCGTTTTTGTTCTTGGAGTGAGCGTGTGTCTAAACGGGCTAATAGTGACATGAGGCTTTTTAGGTCTCGTTCACTATGGTGCAAAAGAAACTGTAGTGCTTGGTTTGATAGCTTTAATCCACGTTCCGCTGCACGTAAGCGCACGGCTTCTTCACGACCATTGTCATCCAGTTGGTTTACGTGATAAATAACCCCCCACGCCAAGCGAGAACGCAAGTCAGGTAAAACAAAAGCCGGGTTAGATGGGCCTAGGTGACTAGAACAAAGTACCATGGTTTGTTTAGTCTCAATCACTCGGTTTAACAAATCGAATAACGCTTCTTCCCAACGTAAATCGCCGGCTATCGCGTGAATGTTGTCTAATGCGATTAACGAAAGATTCTCTAGGCCTTCAAAAATATCGAGCGACCACGCTTCGTAATTATTAAGATTTAAATAAAGGTGACTAACCGATTTTTCGGCTAGTTGATGACAAGTCGCAAACAATAAGTGACTTTTACCGATAGCGGTACTGCCTAGTAAAGTAAGCAAAGGCAGCTGAAGCGATGCTAAAGGCCCCAATTCAGGAGCCTCGCGCCAGTGTGGCAGCGCATCTGCAATCTGCTCAAGGACTGAAACTACTTCTTCGTTACCCTTATTGACAAAACTATCGAAGTTTTCGTCAACAGGTAGCGTGACAGGCAAAGGCAGCTGCATGCTAAATTAATTGCTCCAATAGAAACTGTGTCCTTTCACGGATTGTCCGTACGAATCGGTTACGGGACGTAATTTGCTTTCTAGTTTAATACTGTTAAGTAAATCGTCCACCGTTCCAATTAATGTAAGTGAGTACGTGGCAACAGAACCAGATTGCTCTACTAGTGTAGCGTTTTCAATCACACTTAAACTATTTAAATAGTCAGTAGCGCTGGCGTAACTTTTTACCGAGCCAATATTGGCAATCGATACCTTGATAACTTCTCGCTCAGACGCTTCGATTCCTACGATGGCATAAAGCGACGATAAATAATTTGAGTAGGCATCGATTAACTGATTGCCAAGAACTTCGGGCGAATCACCGTATATGCTGCCATAGCTAACCTTACCGCCACCAACGAACACCCAGTCTAGTGCATAGTCACCTTCATCGGCACGCTTCGCATAGTTGGCAAACTCGTTCATGGTGAACGGCATCGTTGTGCTCTCTTCCTGCGCCAGCTCCTTCGCCGAGGTTCCGTCAGCATTATTTAAGTTTTGGTTTGTTTCGTCATAACCGTCGTTTAACTGAGCATCAACACCGTTATTCATCGCACCGGACTCAACGTTATCTGAAAAAGTGCGCTGTGCGTCCGTATTATCTACACGCGGATTTCGCTCATCGAAACTTTGTTCATCAGTTTGTGCTCTAAACTGTGCTTCTTCATCTAGCACGCTATCAAGAGACTCTACTGTGCCAGAAGGCACAACGTTTTCCGGCAAATCAGGAATTGCACTCGCGTCGTTACGATAAACTCTGGCACCAATAATGTTGTCGACGCTATAGCGTGTAGATGCTTTGCGCAAAGGCTCAACAAATCGTCCCCACACATCATAGGTAGAAATATTTACATTGTCGGTAAGGTCCATTAAAGGCAAGCTTAATGGTACGCCTCGTTCTTTCGCTGTTTGTTTGAGCGTATGTTGTAATTCTGTATTGAGAGATTCATCTAAGATGACGCGAGTTTCGTTTTCGTCTTCCTGCGCAAGCCACACTATCGTTTCAGGGCGTCTATCACCCCAGAGCGGTAGCATTTCACGCTGAAGAAGTTCATTGAGTTTTGCTTGATCGAACTCCGCAACGTAATACGTTCTACCTTTGTCAAAAGCAAATCGATAGGAACGAAGCAGCGATTGAGGCGACGATAACGCTGCTCTAACACCGGCATTATCGAGCACGATTGTGCTGCCCGACATCTTCACAAAAACCTGCCTTAATGCTTTTTTAAGCGCGTTTTGTTGGGTACGCTGAGTTTGATCTTCAACTTGAATCTGCGCTTCGTTGACCACAACGCGTTGAGCCGCATTTATAAAGGGGGCGTAAGTCAGCGCAGCAAGAAATGAAATGCCCAGAATGCCTTTCAAGCTAACTCTCGTTAAATTAGTTCCATTGGTGTTACGCTTTACTGCCGTTAACATTGACACTCCATACTCTCTTAAAATCAATTCCTTACCTATCGAATCGTCAGTTAATCTCGTTTACCTATATACGGTAAACTTGGACTAACCCGCGCGCAATTCACTCTACTTTTTAGAGCGAGACATTTTATCAAGCAAGATGTTCACCAAAAGATAGCCTTCTATTGTCTTTTATATTGGGTTTAATTTCACCCCTAAAATAAAAAAGATCAAAAAGCGCATAAAATAGCCTTCACAAATTGGACTTGTGACGACTTGCTGGTAGAATCCGCGGTTTTCTACCTCTTAGTTTCAGGGCCCAACCGTGAGCGAAAATAAAACCTCTTTAAGTTACAAAGATGCAGGCGTAGATATCGATGCAGGTAATCAACTTGTTGAACGCATTAAATCTGTTACCAAGAAAACCCATAGACCAGAAGTAAAAGGTAATCTGGGTGGTTTTGGTGCACTTTGTGAACTGCCTACTAAATATAAAAAGCCGCTACTTGTTTCAGGTACTGACGGCGTGGGTACAAAACTAAGAGTTGCTATGGATGCTAACCGTCATGACGGTGTTGGTATCGACTTAGTAGCAATGTGCGTAAACGACCTTATTGTTCAAGGTGCTGAGCCCCTGTTCTTTCTAGATTACTACGCAACTGGCAAGCTTGACGTTGATGTAGCCGCGTCGGTTGTTACCGGTATTGGCGCCGGCTGTGAGCAAGCAGGTTGTGCTTTAATTGGTGGTGAAACAGCCGAAATGCCTGGCATGTATCACGATGGCGACTACGATATTGCAGGCTTCTGCGTAGGCGTGGTTGAAGCTGATAAGGTTATTGACGGCACTAACGTTAAACCAGGTCAAAAACTAATTGCACTTGGTTCATCGGGCCCTCACTCAAACGGTTACTCATTAGTTAGGAAGATCATTGAAGTTAGTGGTGCAGATGTAAACGCCGACCTAAACGGCAAGCCTATCATCGACCAACTTCTTGAGCCTACTCGCATCTATGTTAAATCAGTATTGGCATTGCTTGAAGAAGTGCAAGTAAGCGCTATTTCTCACATCACGGGCGGTGGTTTTTGGGAGAACATCCCTCGCGTATTACCTGAAGATGCGAAAGTGGTTATTGATGAAAGCACCTGGGAATGGCCTGCAATCTTCTCTTGGTTACAAGAAAACGGTAACGTGACTCGCCACGAAATGTACCGCACGTTTAACTGTGGTGTTGGCCTTGTAATCGTTGTTGACGAAAGCGATACCGATGCTGCACTGAATATTCTTAAACAACACGGTGAAAATGCTTGGGTTATTGGTGATATCGCAGCAAAAGATGGCGAAGAGCAAGTAGAGATCAACGCGTGAGTAACAGTGTAACCAAACTATGCGTACTTATTTCAGGTAATGGCAGCAATTTACAAGCCATTATCGATGAAATAAAAGCAGGCCGTCTGAACGCGGAAATCAGCGGCGTGATCAGTAATCGCCCTACTGCTTATGGTCTGGAACGCGCTAAAGAAGCAGGGATCAATGCGGTTTGCTTAGATCATACAGGCTTCGATTCACGAGAGTCTTATGACGGGGCGCTCAAAGCACAAATTGAGGCTTTTGGCGCAGACTGTGTTGTTCTTGCGGGCTTTATGCGTATCTTAACACCGGAGTTCGTCGACAGCTTTGCTGGAAAATTAGTGAACATTCATCCATCTTTGTTGCCGAAGTACAAAGGTTTGAATACGCATCAGCGAGCTATCGACAATGGAGACAAGGAGCACGGCGTTAGCGTGCACTTTGTTACACCGGAGCTCGACGGCGGCCCTGTTATCATTCAAAGCCGCGTACCTGTGTTTGAAGACGACACAGCAAGCGACCTGGCCGAGCGTGTTCAAGAACAAGAACGTCGTATCTATCCGCTTGTACTATCTTGGTTTAGTGCAGGCCGATTATCGATGCGAAACAATAAGGCAGTTTTAGATGAGCAAGAATTACCAGAATCTGGTTATGCAAGCGACTAAGCCTTTTGCTTTAGGCGCACTGTTAGCAGCATCGCTTTCAGTAGCCGCGCAAGCAAACCCTAGTACAGAAAATACGGATAGTGCAGAGCTACCGCTTCAGCCCTACAAGGCAACCTATACCGCTTACAAATGGGGTGACGACGTAGGCGAAGCGAATATTGAGCTCTCGAAATTAGGTGACCAACAGTATTCTCTAATTTACACGTCAAAAGTGTCTAAGTTTTTCTTGTCTGACAAACGCAGTGAACATTCTATTTTTACTGTTAATGATAATACCGTCGTACCCTCTGAGTACTACTATAATCGTTCTGGCACAGGACCTGATAAAGAGCTTAAGGTAACGTTTAGTCATCAGGGACAAGGCAAAATTGCAGTCGAGAATGGCGAAACATTTGATTGGAACGGCGAATTTGATAACCAAATTTATCGTATTGACCTTGCAAAGCAGTTAGCGGAAGGTAAGACATCTTTAGAATACCACTTCGTAAATTATCGTGGCGAACTTCGTCACTACGGCGTTCAAGTGGTGGATGAAGAGGTATTGTCTTTACCTTTCGGTAAAATTGAAACTGTAAAAGTTAAGCTTATTCGCGACTCAAATAAGCGTGAGACGTTTGCTTGGTTTGCGCCATCACTTAACTACACGTTAGTTCGTCTGCAACAGTTCAAAGAAGGCGATGAACAGGGCGATATCAAGCTGAAATCGTTCGAGACGCAGTAAAGCGTAAAGATAAACCGTTTTTTGTCTCAACAACTTTTTCACAATTGTTGAATAAAGCACGTTATGAACTAGCATTCAGACGTGCTTTTTTATTTACACTGTTGCTGTCTTATCCTCACGTAACCTCTTCTCGTTTCGCAACACAATTCACATTCTAAATCAGTATTTATAAGCAACGACTATACTTATAGAGCGGATAACGCACTACCCTATTATTTATGTCGTTGTTAATAGAATATTCATGTAAAAATCTTGATCTTTGCCCTATTAAATAATAGGTTTACAGCATGCTGGTCTGACCTCGATCTGTGACTGCTTTTCATAAAGCAACTCACTATGCTCCAGATAAGACTAGCGTAACGTTTAACGCCTTTCAGGAGTGAAGTATGGCAGATTTTATATGGTTTTTACTGGTCGTTCTGACACTAGCGGTAGCTAGTTATCAGCGAACCAGCTTGGTAACAGCGGTTGCCATGGGCGCAGGTGTTATGATTTTAGGCACCCTTTTCGGTGACATCGGCCTGCTTGGTTGGGTAGTGTTCCTTGCTTTAACACTGCCGTTCACGCTTGCAAATATCAGACAGCAGCACATCTCTAAGAAGCTGCTAGCCTTCTACCGCAAAGTTATGCCTGAAATGTCGAGCACTGAGCAAGAAGCTATCGACGCAGGTACGGTATGGTGGGACGGTGATATTTTCAGCGGCAAGCCAGACTGGGATAAATTACACCGCATTCCGAAAGGTCGACTCACTGCTGAAGAGCAAGCATTCTTAGACGGTCCTTGTGACAAAGTGTGCTCAATGGTCGATGAATGGCAAATAAACCATAAAGATGCTGATCTTTCACCTGAAATTTGGCAGTTCCTTAAGGAACACAAATTCTTCGCTATGATCATCAAGAAAGAGTATGGCGGTCTAGAGTTTTCGGCATATGCCCAGTCTCGCGTTCTTCAAAAACTTGCGGGCGTAAGCGCGGTGCTATCAAGCACAGTCGGTGTACCAAACTCATTGGGCCCGGGCGAATTACTTCAGCACTATGGTACAAAAGAGCAACAAGATCATTATCTTCCCCGTCTTGCTGCCGGTGAAGAAATCCCTTGTTTTGCATTAACCGGCCCAGAAGCTGGCTCTGATGCAGGTGCGATCCCTGATGTTGGCGTTGTATGTAAAGGCGAGTGGAATGGCGAAGAAGTGTTGGGTATGCGCCTAACGTTTAACAAACGCTACATCACCCTTGCGCCTGTTGCTACGGTTATTGGTCTTGCCTTTAAACTTCAAGATCCTGAAGGTCTTCTAGGTGATAACAAAGAGCCGGGCATAACATGTGCCCTTATTCCTCGCGACACTAAAGGTTTAGAGATTGGTCGCCGTCACTTCCCACTCAATACGCCATTCCAAAATGGCCCTATTAAGGGTGAAGATATTTTCGTTCCAATCGATTACATCATTGGTGGTCCGAAAATGGCAGGTCGCGGCTGGCGCATGCTGGTTGAATGTTTGTCGGTAGGTCGCTGTATTACCCTTCCTTCATCTGCTGCTGGTGGTGCTAAATCAGTATCTCTTGCAACGGGTGCATATGCACGTATTCGTCGCCAGTTCCGTATGCCTGTAGGTCATATGGAAGGTGTTGAAGAAATGCTTGCGCGCATTGGTGGTAATGCATATTTGATGGATGGCGTAACACGCTTCTCAACGGTGGGTGTAGACCTTGGTGAGAAACCTTCTGTTATCTCGGCTATCTGTAAGTACCACTTAACCGAGAAGATGCGTCAAATCATTAATGATTCGATGGATGTTCACGGCGGTAAAGGCGTTATGCTTGGGCCAAACAATTACCTTGGTCGCGGCTATCAAGGTGTACCAGTATCAATTACGGTTGAAGGCGCAAACATTCTAACCCGTAACATGATGATCTTTGGTCAAGGTGCAATGCGTTGTCACCCTTACGTGCTTAAGGAAATAGAAGCTGCGTCTATCGAAGACAAGAAAGAAGCGTTGAAAGCGTTTGATAAAGCGGTATTCGGTCATATTGGCTTTGCGGTAGCTAATACTGTTCGCAGTATTTGGTTCTCGTTAACCAATGGCGCATTCAGCAGCGCACCGTTCACTGACGAAACGGCGCGTTACTACAAGCTACTTCAAGGCTACAGTGCAAACTTAGCACTACTAACCGATGTCTCTATGGGTGTGCTTGGTGGTGATCTTAAGCGTCGCGAGCGTTTATCAGCGCGTTTAGGTGACATCCTAAGTGGCCTTTACATGGGTAGTACAACGCTTAAACGCTTCGACGAAGAAGGTCGTCTAAAAGAAGATTTACCGCTTTTACATTGGGCAATGCAAACTACATTGCACGATATCGAGACAGCAATTGATGACTTCTTGGCTAACTTCCCTAACCGCGCAATCGCTGCAGCGCTTCGCGTTATGGTGATTCCGTTTGGCCGACGTATTGGTAAGCCTTCAGACAAGACAGAACATGCTATTGCACAAATGCTTCAAACGCCTTCAACTGCACGTAGCCGTTTAGGTTATGGTCAGTACCTCACCCGTGAGGAAGGAAGCTTGTTTGGCGATCTTGAGCAAACTCTTGATGATGTACTAGCAAGTGAGCCTATCTTCGAACGTATTTGTAAGCACAAAAAAGCTAAACTACCGTTTACCCGTTTAGATGTGCTTGCTGACGAAGCGCTAGCAGAAGGAATTATTAACGAAGAAGAAGCGAATCTACTTCGTAAGACTGAAGCTGGAAGACTTCGCACTATCAACGTCGATGATTTCGACCACGAAGAATTAGTAGCGAAGGTTAATTCCAACACCACTGCTAAGAAACGAGGTGGCAAAGCTGCTTAATTTCATACCCAAACAAAAGGGCCGCTCTCGCGGCCTTTTTCGTCAACGATTCATTCTATTAACATCACTCACCTACGTATTTTCTAGCCTTTGCTTGGCCGACCAAACAACCTGCGGAAATACCGAACAGGCGAGAGAACTCTCTTTATTAATTGCTAACGACAAAGGTCAACAACGGTCGGTACTAAAATGTAATCCTACGCTTGTTATGCTGGCTGAAACAAAAGCCAAAGACATGGCTGAAAGAGGCTTGGTGTCTCACTTTTTAGGCGGCAGTCCGAACACTCGCATTCGCAATGCTGGTTTAACATTACCAGAATATTATGGCGATGCGATGAGCAATCAAGTGGAGGCCCTTGCTGGTGGTTATATAACAGCTGATGACGTGTGGTACGCACTTAAAACATCGACTTCACACCGTCAACACTTGTTAGCAGAGTTACCTTTTTATCAAGAACAAGATCAAATAGGTATTGCCTTTTACAAAGATTACTCAACGCCTCACGTTGAATACTGGGCTATATACTTGACCAAACTGATTGACACAGAAACGTCTAACAATGACTTAAAGGATGACACAACAACTACGCTTCTAATAAAGCGTCAAAAGAAGTTTGACCATGTCCCTGATAAAGGTCTTGGGATCGTCACGGAAAGTGGTGAAATTATTTTACAGCCAAAAAAACCGGATGAATAATCCGGTTTTTTATTAGCGCTAGATAAATACTTAGTTTAACTAAGTTGGAGTTTATCCATCAACAATACGGCTTGCGTACGCGTGTTGATCTCTAGCTTGCGAAGAATGGCACTAATGTGTGCTTTAATGGTTGCTTCCGTAACGTTCATCTCGTGAGCGATTTGCTTGTTCATTAAGCCTGCGCGTAAGTAAGAAAGCACTTGAATCTGTTTAGGTGTAAGTTCACGGAAGCGCTGAAGTAGAACTTTTAGCTCATCGTCAACTTTCTCTAGTTCTTCTTCCATACCTTCTGGAAGCCACTTTTTGCCACCAATAATGTCTACAATAGCCTGAGCAATTTCTCGTGTTTGCGACACTTTGGGGATAAAGCCCTGAGCACCTAGGCTCATTACTTGAGCGACAACCTCAACAGTATCGCTCCCCGAAACAACACCAATAGGGATATTCGGGTATTGTTCACGCAGCGTGATAAGGCCGTTAAAATATTCACCGCCAGGCATATTAAGGTCAAGAAGGATCAGCTCAACACCGTCGAATTCGTTTAGCTTCGCCATCGCATCATCCAAGCTTCCTGCTTGAATTATCTGTGCGTTTTCAAAGTAAGGTTCCAACGCGCCGCTTAAAGCTTCGCGAAACAATGGGTGATCGTCTGCTACTAGAATTCTTGTCATTAGCGTTACTGCTTCCTTATTGTATTATGAGTATAGATTAATACTTTAGATCATTAACGAAAAGCCCTAAACCAGAAAAATCACGCAAAATATAACAAATTCGGTGTTTTCCATTGGCATTTACGTATCAAACGGTAAAATTGCGCCCCAAATTAGTTAATTGAAGACCCACTGTGAAGAAACACGACAATATATACGCAAAGGCACTCAATAAAGTAGATGACTTTAAATTTGACGAGTCTGTCGTTGATGTGTTTCCCGATATGATTCAGCGCTCAGTGCCTGGATACGAAACCATTGTTCACACCATAGGCGAATTGGCTAAAATTGCCGTTACGCCCAATACCGTCGTTTATGATCTTGGCTGTAGCTTAGGTGCTGCAAGTTTATCTGTGGCAAGAGCTTTACCTAACGATACATGTGAAATTATTGGTGTGGATGCTTCAGAAGCAATGGTAGAGCGCTGCAAACGCGTCGTACAGACCTTCACACTGCCAAACCCAATTGTTATTCAGCATGGGTTTGCACAAAGTGTAGAAATTAAGAATGCCTCTTTGGTTGTGATGAATTTCACTTTGCAATTTATCCCACCCGCTGACCGTGAAGCGTTATTAAAGCGCATTTATGATGGGTTAAACCCCGGCGGTATGTTGGTGCTATCAGAAAAAATACGCCACCCTACCCTTACTGGCAATGAGCTGCTGGTAGATTTACATCATCAATTTAAGCGCGACAACGGTTATAGTGAACTAGAAGTGAGCCAAAAGCGCGCCGCGTTAGAAAAAGTTATGCTAACCGATACATTTAACGAGCATGATACTCGCTTGAGAAAAGTCGGGTTTATCGATGTTGTGATGTGGTACAAATGTTATAACTTCACGTCTATGGTTGCCATTAAAGGCTAAACAAATCTCGCTACGTCCGTCTTTTCGCAACGCCAACACATATTAAGAACAGTATGAGCAAATTAGAACAAACTTGGTTTACCGATTGCTACAAATCGTTAATAGACAGCCCGCTATCACATTGGCTTCAAACGCTGCCGGCACAAATGGACACCTGGCAGCGAACTGCTAAACACGGTGAGTTTGATAAATGGTGCCGTTTACTTTCGAAGCTGCCGACTACGTCGCCGAGTTGTGTTGATTTAGCCTCAAGCGTTTCCATTGGCACCGAAAATGACGTAGATGAATATGTCCAAAAACAAATTGAAGGATTACTAAAGCAGTTTATGCCCTGGAGAAAAGGGCCATTTAATCTTCATGGAATTCACATTGATACAGAGTGGCGTTCGGACTGGAAATGGGACCGCGTAGCACCTCATATTAGTTCGCTGAAAGACCGAAACGTTTTAGACGTAGGTTGTGGTAGTGGTTATCACATGTGGCGCATGCTGGGTGAAGGTGCCAATAACGTAATAGGTATAGATCCTACCCAACTGTTTCTTATTCAGTTTCACGCCATTAAACAATTTATTAGTAAAAGTAGTGCGCCTTCCGAGAATATCCATTTTCTACCGATGGGCATTGAAGACATGCAGCCACTGAGAGCTTTCGACACTGTGTTTTCTATGGGTGTACTTTACCACCGTAAAGACCCAATGGCGTTTCTGCAGCAACTTAAAGACCAGCTAAGAAAAGGTGGCGAACTGGTTCTTGAAACCCTTGTTGTGGATGGTGATGAAAACACAGTATTGATGGCGGGTGAACGCTATGCACAAATGCGAAATGTGTGGTTCTTACCGAGCACTGCAGCCCTATCTGTTTGGTTAGGCCGCTTAGGCTTTGAAAATATTCGCGTTGTAGATATCAACCACACAACCCTAGATGAGCAGCGCGCAACGCCTTGGATGGAAACGCAATCTTTGAAAGATTTTCTCGATCCGGAAGATATTACTCGCACTATCGAAGGTTACCCTGCACCACAAAGGGCCGTTATTGTCGCTAATAAGAAGTAAGTCGTAAGACCACGCCTCTGTTACCCTATTGGCACAAATGTTGTTATCTTAATCAAGAAGAACGTGCGAATTCTGCATTGATTAAGGTGACAACATGGATATACATGGCTTTCTAACGACGCATCAATTGCCAAGTACCTATGCAGAAACTGCACAAAAATGGTTCACCCCATTATGTGAGCAACTGCTTAAGCACCAAGATGGTGCAACACAACCATTTATCGTGGGCATAAATGGCAGTCAGGGTTCAGGTAAATCAACTCTGACCAGTTTTATCGAGTCCTTCCTTACCTCGGTCCACAACAAAAAAGTGGTATCACTCTCAATTGACGATTTTTACTACGACCAATCGCAGCGAAATGCGCTAGCAATAAAAGTTCACCCGCTTCTAGCAACTCGTGGTGTACCGGGTACTCATGACATTCCTCTAGCGTTAAATACGTTTCGCAGTTTAGAAAAAGGCACGCGTACATCGCTGCCCCGCTTTAACAAAGCTACAGATAACCCGTTCCCCAAAGAACAGTGGCCTGTAATCGAATCTTCACCCGATTTCATCATACTTGAAGGATGGTGTGTGGGCGCTATTGCGCAAACATCTAGCGAACTTAAACGGCCAGTAAACCACCTTGAAGAAGTAGAGGACCCATTGGGCATTTGGCGCTCTTTTGTAAACACTGAACTAGCAGGCGATTATCAGACGTTGTTCGACAAAATAGACTACCGCATTATGCTAAAAGCACCGAGTTTCGACTGTGTGTATCAATGGCGGTTAGAACAAGAACATAAACTCGCCCAAAAAGCGTTAAAAGATAGCGATGGAGTGATGTCTGATGAAGAAGTGGCAAACTTTGTGCAACACTACCAACGCATCACTGAACACGCATTAAGTCACTTGCCTGAAAAGTGCGACACCGTGTTTTATCTAGATGAAACAAGAACGATAACTAAACAGGACGTAAAACGATGACGAAAACGCTTGTTTTCACCGATATGGACGGCACGCTGTTAGACCACCATACCTACTCTTTCGAGGCGGCGAAACCGGCTTTAACGGCATTAGAAAAAAAGGACATTCCCGTTATTCCCACTACCAGCAAAACCTTTGCTGAATTACAACCGCTGCGCGAGAGTATTGGTTTAGATGGGCCTTTTATTATTGAAAATGGCGCCGCTATTTTCATCCCTCATGGCTTTTTCAAACAAAAACCCAGCGGTACGGTTTGGATAGATGGCTACTGGTGTAAGGCGTTTATCTCAAACAAAAATTACTGGATTAAGCTACTTGAAAAAATAGGTAGCGAATTTGACGGCAAGTATAAACAATTCTCAAAAATGTCGATTCAAGAAATTCAGGAATGTACTGGGCTTGACGAAAGGTCAGCGTCACTTGCTGCCAAACGCCAGTTTGGCGAGCCGGTTTTGTGGCTTGGCACTGACGAAGAAAAACAACGCTTTTTAAAGGTAGTAAAAGATCGCGGTGCTTTCCCTCTAGAAGGCGGCCGCTTCATTCATATTTCAGGTAATTGCGATAAAGGCCAGGCTCTCAAGTGGCTGGCCAATGAATATCAAAAGCAACATACCACCAAAGTTAACACTATTGCCCTTGGCGATGGTAAGAACGACGTTGCAATGCTTGAAGCGGCGCACGTCCCCATTCGCATTTTATCCCCGGTAAATCCTCCACCAGCAGTAAAAAAAGAAGAGGTCTATACCAGCACCCTAACCGGCCCTGAAGGCTGGAACGAAATGCTTACTCAATTGCTATCCCTATGATCAGGAGGACACATGGCTGATTTTTATCAAAATGGTGTGGTTACTACGTTACATAACTTAGCTCGTCGTCCTACCGAAGAGCTTGAAGCAGAGCTTCTACAGTTTTCACAGAAGCGCCCTATGGCACTTATTTTACCGTCGCTCTTTTCTGAATTAGAAGGCGACGCACTTCCACATATCGTCAACGAATTAACAGACGTGCCCTACTTATCAGAAATTGTCATCGGTCTGGACCGAGCCAATGAAGAGCAGTACAAACACGCACTAAAATTCTTCGGCAAACTTCCTCAGCATCACAGAGTGCTATGGAACGACGGTCCTCGCCTTAAAGCACTTGATGAAGAGCTTCAGGCTCAAGGCTTGGCGCCAAAGGAGTTAGGTAAAGGCCGAAACGTTTGGTACTGCATGGGCTACGTACTAGCATCGAATCGCGCAGAGTCAGTTGCGTTACACGATTGCGATATTGTTACCTATAACAAAGATTTGCTCGCCAAGCTTATCTACCCTGTAGCCAACCCAATGTTTAACTACGAGTTTTGTAAGGGTTACTATGCGCGTGTGGCTAACGGCAAAATTAATGGCCGTGTTTCTCGACTTCTTGTTACGCCATTACTTCGTGCATTAAAACGCATTATGGGAGACAACGAATACTTGGAGTTTATGGATAGCTTCCGCTATCCATTAGCGGGTGAATTTTCGTTTAGACGCGACGTACTAAACGATATTCGCATTCCAAGTGACTGGGGCTTAGAAATTGGTGTGCTTTCTGAAATGCACCGCAACTATTCGCACAACCGCCTGTGTCAGGCAGATATATGTGATATTTACGACCATAAACATCAGGATTTATCGCTTAATAACGACCAAGGTGGTTTGTCTAAAATGTCTATCGACATTACCAAAGCTATTTTCAGAAAACTTGCCACGCAAGGCTATACGTTTAGCAACGAAATGTTCCGTTCAATTAAAGCCACCTATTTCCGTATTGCACTAGACTTTATAGAAACCTACCACAATGACGCGGTAATGAACGGCTTGAACTTAGACATTCACAGCGAAGAAAAAGCAGTAGAAATGTTTGCCAGCAACATCATGAAAGCGGGACAAAACTTTTTAGAAAACCCTATGGAAACACCGTTTATACCAAGCTGGAACCGCGTGACCAGCGCGGTACCCGATATTTTAGAACGACTATTAGAAGCGGTTGAAGCCGATACTGCAGAATATATGGAGTAAGTAATATGGCATGGGACCATCTCCATGACAAAGTAAAACACCATTTAGAAAGCATTTATGCCGATGTATCGCTGGACGTCTCGTATGAGACGCTAGCGACTGAGTTAATGAACACTATAGGCATTCAGCAGCAAACGGATATTGCTTCACCTCAGTCTCATCACAATTATTGGGATGAAGATGACATTATCATGATTACCTACGGTGATAGTGTCATTGACGAAGGGGAGCGCCCGCTGGTTACGTTAAATAAGTTTTTGCACCGCTACTGCAAGAACACCGTTAATAACGTTCACATCCTGCCCTTCTTTCCGTACAGCTCAGACGATGGGTTTTCGGTTATCGACTACTCTACGGTGAATGAAGCACTGGGGTCATGGGACGATATTGAAGTCATTGCTGAGGATTATGGCTTGATGACCGACCTAGTTATCAATCACTGCTCTGCAAGAAGCGTGTGGTTTGATAACTTTGTGAAGGGTGAAGGACCAGGATCTGACTTTTTCTTCACAGCAGATCCATCCGATGACCTCTCCATGGTAACTCGCCCTCGTGTGTCGCCTTTGCTGCGAGAGACGGAAACCGCCAACGGTACAAAGCATGTATGGTGCACGTTTAGTCACGACCAAGTTGACTTTGACTTTAGAAACCCCAAGGTGTTGTTAGCGTTTATCGATATCATCAAGCTGTATATTGATAAAGGCGCTAAAATCTTTCGCTTAGACGCAGTGGCATTTCTTTGGAAAATTGTAGGTACAAACTGCATTAATCTATTCCAAACCCACGAAGTCATACGTTTGATCCGAACGCTGATTGAACATGTGGATCCTTCCATCATAATCATTACCGAAACCAATATTCCCAACAGGGAAAACCTAACGTACTTTGGTAATGCTAACGAAGCCCATGCTATCTACAACTTTTCGCTTCCGCCGTTACTTGTAAATACATTAGTAACGGGTGATTGTACGTATTTGAAAAGCTGGATGATGAGTATGCCACCGGCGCAAAACGGCACAGCCTACTTTAACTTTATCGCTTCGCACGATGGTATTGGCTTGCGTCCGGCGGAAGGCCTACTGTCAGATGAAGAAATTTCAGAGCTTGTGCATACAATGCAGCACTTTGGCGGTAAGGTGTCGTGGCGCGCTTCTGATCACGGTCAGCAAAAGCCTTACGAGATAAACATCACCCTGTTCGACGCGCTGCAAGGAACCACCAAGGGCCCTGATAAGTATCAAGTGGACCGATTTATTTGTGCTCACGCCATAATGTTAGGTATGGAAGGTATACCAGGAATTTACATTCACAGTTTACTTGGCACATCAAACGATTACGAAAAAGTCGCTAATACAGGACAAAATCGTTCAATCAACAGAAAACGTTGGGACTTTAACGAGTTAGAGGCTCTGTTAGACTCGCCCTTTTCACAGCATCACAAAGTACTCACTCGAATCTCGCAGCTTATACGTATACGTAAAGCGCAGCCTGCATTTCACCCCAATGCAACGCAGTTTACATTGCAGCTTGGTAATCAATTATTTGGCTACTGGCGACAAAGTCTCGATAGAAAGCAAAGTATTTTCTGTATTAGTAATATTTCAGACGAAGAACAAACAATTTTGCTGTCTGACATAAATCTTATTGGCACAGATAATTGGATTGATCTCATCACCCGTGACGAGATAGCCCTTTCTAGTGGTTTCTTACAAATGAAGCCTTATCAAGTGCTTTGGATCAGCAACCAAGATTTTGAATGAATCTTTGAGCTTATAACGCCAGTCGACCAATAAATCTACCGCGGTAAGGATACTGCGGTGTTATGCTTGTCACACGAGTTAGCAAATCAAAAGTTTGTAATGCAGGAAATTAATACCTTTTTTTTCGATTTAGATGGAACCTTAGTGGACTCTGTTCCTGATTTGGCAACAGCGTTAAATCAAACATTAAACGACTACCAATTACCAACGTATAACGAGCAGACAATTAGACACTGGGTTGGAAATGGTGCTCGTGTTCTGGTAGAACGCGGAATGAGCGGCAACGCAGAGATCAGACACCATTACACATCAAACGAGATTGATGCCGCTTTAGAAAAATTTCTGTTCTATTACCGAACGCTAGATACTAAAAGTACAGTGCTGTACGACGGCGTGTTCGCAACACTTCACGCGCTAAAAGAACAAGGGTTCACGCTAGCATTAATCACTAATAAACCTTCGGAATTTATTGAGCCTATTCTTTCATCATTCTCAATATTTTCGTTGTTTTCGCTTACCGTTGGCGGTGATAGTTTACCGGAAAAAAAGCCTTCTTCCCTTCCCCTTCTGCACGCCTGTGAAAAGCTTGGTGTTTCGCCCTCACAGTGTGTAATGGTTGGAGATTCTAAAAATGACATTGTTGCCGCAAAAGCCGCGAACATAAAGAGTATAGGGCTTACCTATGGGTATAACTATGGTGAGAACATCGCAAAATATAAACCTAACTGGGTTTTCGACGACTTTGAAGAGATATTAACGTTCGCTTCTTAATTCATCTAACATAGCCGTTGATGAAACTTCAATTGCGTCGTTTACGCATACTTTCTTTTATTTCACGCTTTAACCTTTGGTATAAGGCCGCTTTTTCTGTAATATCCGCGTGTTAAATCATTTCATGGAGTTGTTGGTATGTCATCTAAATGGCTTTCACTAGAAGAAGCCCTCACTAAAGCATTAGACGCTGCAAAAGCGATAAACGACATTGAGCAAGTGAGAATTTTTGACGCCAACAACCGCATCTTGGCCCAAGATGTAACTGCCCACGTTGATGTCCCGCCATGGGATAATTCAGCAATGGATGGCTATGCCGTAAATGCGGAAGATCTCAAACACAGTGATAAACTCGAAGTACAGGGTGTAATTACAGCTGGCATGAGTGCTGATGAGCCGCTTGAAAAAGGCAAAGCATTTAAAATAATGACGGGGGCCCCGGTGCCTGCCAATGCTAACGCCGTTGTAATGGTAGAGAATACCGAAAGTCATGATGGCGCGGTTTTGATCAATAAAATTCCATCGGCGCAAGAGAATATACGTAAAAAGGCCAATGATATCGCCAGTGGCGATACACTAATAAGCAAGGGCACGCGCCTTCACGCCGAACACCTTATGCTGCTTTCCTCCCAAGGAAACAGTAAGGTGGCAGTATTCAGAAAACTTCGCGTTGGTGTAGTCGCGACTGGTTCTGAACTTGCTGCACCTGGCGAACCCTGTAAATCGACACAAATTTTCGAGTCTAATCGCGTTGGTGTAAGCAGCATCTTAAGCAATGAAAACGTAGAGCTTGTTGATTTCGGCATTGTAGAAGACGACGAAGGTTCTTTGCGTAAACTCTTCATTGAGGCGAGCGAGCATGTAGATGTAATGGTAAGTAGCGGTGGCGTATCTGTGGGCGATGCCGACTATGTAAAAGATATCATCGCTGAATTGGGCACTATCGACTTTTGGAAAGTCGCGGTTAAACCGGGTAAACCCTTTGCTCTGGGCAAAATAAACAACACGTTGTTTTGCGGTTTGCCTGGCAACCCTGTGTCTTCATTTGTTACCGCAAAATTATTGGTTGTGCCTGTTATCAAAAAAATGCAAGGACAAGTACAACCGCACGAGCCGTTCTTTGTTAACGCTAGCATTACGACACCTCTTAAGCGACGTGCAGGCCGCCGAGACTTTCAGCGTGCAACCATGGTAAGAAATAATCAAGGTGAATGGGAAGTCACACCATTTAAGTCACAAAGCTCTGGCGTTATGACTTCAATCACTTCTGCTAACTGCCTAATGGTAGTACATGAAGATATAAGTGAGTTAAAAGTTGGCGATACGGTTCCGGTTATACCGCTACATTTTTAACAAGTTCGTTGTTGAAACGCTACTTCGTTAAGGCTTTTAAGCTCGTTTTTATTTTCTGCATTTTTATCGCCCTAGGCGACCCATATAGAGACACATTACCGTGAATAAAAAACGCTTTCTTTTAGAAGGAAGAGACATTTTAAAACTAGCATGGCCATTGTTGGTTGCGCAGATTACTCAAATGCTAATGGGCGTTAGCGATACTATTATGGCTGGGCGTTTCAGTGCAACCGACATGGCAGCGGTAGCACTAGGATTTAGCATCACCGTGCCACTGCTTTGCTTTATACAGGGTATAGCGCTGGCACTTCCCCCAATTATTTCACGGTTGCAGGGAAACAAAAATTTAAGTGGTATTGCCGACGCAAGTCAGCAAGCTGGTTATCTGGTTTTCTTTGTGGGATTAGCGGTAGCAGGCTTAATTCCATTTACTGAAAGCATAGTCGCGCTGTTCCCTATGGCGCCCGAGCTATTTAGCATTACCGTAGACTACGTACTGTATGTGCTGTTCGCTATGCCTGGATTTGCACTTTACCAATGGCTTAGAAACTATTGTGAAGGCTTGGGTAAAACCAAACCCACTATGATTATTACGGTTATCGGGCTGATGGCGAACATCGTAGGAAACTACCTGTTTATCTATGGTGTAGGCCCATTACCAGCTATGGGCGGTGCGGGTTGTGGTATTGCAACGGCCATTGTGATTTACACCATGCTTATAGCGACCGTTATCTATGTTCGTTTTGCCCCTGCCCTGCAAAAGTACAATTTGTTCGGACAGTTGTATAAACCTAACATGGTAACCATAAATCGCACCTTCAAAATGGGCTTACCCATTGCTATGACTATCCTATTTGAAGTGACGCTGTTTTCGCTGGTTGCATTGTTATTAGCCCCTTTTGGCGCCACAACGGTAGCGGCCCACCAAGTCGCACTGAATTTCTCGGCCCTGATGTTCATGTTTCCTATGAGCATTGGTATGGCAGCAGCAATTCGCATTGGCTATCGCATAGGGCAAAATAACCCACGACAGGCAAAAATTGCAGCTCGAACCGCTATTCTGATCGGTTTTTTCACCGCTGCGTGTACGGCTAGCTTCACCCTGCTAGCAAAGGGATTCATCATTGGCCTGTACACCAGCGACGAAGCCGTATATACCTTGGCAAATGCGTTATTGATTTATGCGGCGTTATTCCAATTGTCTGATGCGGTTCAAGTGATTTCGGCTAATGCATTACGCGGCTATAAAGACACAACAGCGATGTTTGTTATTACCTTTGTGTCCTATTGGTTAATAGGTTTACCTACAGGCGTTATTTTAGGTAGAACAAATTGGATAACGGCAGAACCAATGGCCGCAGCAGGGTTTTGGATTGGCTTCATTGTAGGATTGAGTGCTGCAGCTGTTATGCTAGGTGCACGCCTTCTTTACATCCAAAGGCCCAGTGCTGTGCATCGTATCGCGAATGCATAACCGTTCAATTGAGCCAAAGCAGTTACCCCCTGCTTTTCAGTTTGTCCCAGTCATGTGGCGTGTCTATATCAAATTGTGCGTTAGGTATAGACACAGCCGTTACCCTACCTAACTTCGCATGCTTCCTAATAACCGGCTTAGCCCCCATATCGCCACTTAGCGCTAGCAGTTCACTAAATACCGCTTCAGGAAAGATAGCAGGTACGGTTAATCGACTATTGTTCTCTCCCTGCTTTTGCCATTCACTGCATACTATGTGATTAGGGTTCGCATAAGAAGTGTTGATAAGGCGAACGAAGTCTTGTGCATTAAGACTCGGCAAATCGGCCAACGTGAATAGCACATGAGTAGGTCTTGTACACAAGCCCTTTGCTGTCGGGGATACTGATTTCGACAGTGATGAAAGGCTTAAAAGATGCGTGAGTCCCGTGCGAATACTTGATGCAAGGCCTTCATCCCAATTAGCGTTGTGAACGATACTGATGGGTAGTTCAGAAACCTTACATGGAGAGTGTTTTAGCTGCGTATTTACGGAATCATGCCATTTACCCGTAACAACAGTAATGGGTAATTCACTGGTTAACGCTAAGTCATTGCGCGCACTAACTACCTCCCCCACACTGTGTTGTATAAGAGAAAGCGCAGAAATTGGGTGTTCCGATAAAAGCTTATTACCCTTGTAGCGAGCGCTCTTTCCGCCCGCCAACACCACAAGTGCTACGGCATAATTTTCCGACTTCAATTCAACATCCGTTATATCAAAGAAATAAAACGTGACACGTCAAAGGGCTTAGCGGCTTCTGCTAAGCCCTTTAATAGCAGCCGTTAACCCTTCAAGCGTAAGCCCATACATTCTGTCTTCCATAATTTCACGAATAATTTTGATAGACGAATAATACGGCCAATAATTCTCAGCTTGCGGATTAAGCCACACTGCGTTGTTAAAGTGGTTCAATAAACGCTGCATCCACACACTGCCCGGCTCTTCATTCCAATGCTCTACACTGCCACCTGGATACGTTATTTCATACGGCCCCATGGTAGCGTCACCTACGAAAATAACCTTGTAGTCTTTTCCGTAGCGATGAATGATATCCCAAATAGGAATGCGTTCTTTATTGCGACGAAGGTTATCTTTCCACACCTCCTCATACA
The DNA here is from genome assembly GCF_041414725.1 of Alteromonas sp. DY56-G5. NCBI lineage: Bacteria > Pseudomonadati > Pseudomonadota > Gammaproteobacteria > Alteromonadales > Alteromonadaceae > Alteromonas > Alteromonas sp. DY56-G5. The sequence goes on from NZ_JANHZQ010000006.1 coordinate 160,368, forward strand.
CGCAGTTGTGGAAATAAAAGTACTCTAAGTATTTAAACTCGCTTTGCACCGCAGAGAAAAGCTCTTGAGTACTTTTTACGTGTGGGTCCATAGAGCCTCCCACATCAAAAAACATCAACACTTTTACCGCATTGTGACGCTCTGGTGCCATGTGGATATCGAGTAAGCCGCCTTTTTTAGCTGTCTCACCTATGGTCGTTGGCACATCTAGCTGCTCACTTGCGCCGGTGCGAGCAAACTTGCGTAGCTTCCTAAGGGCCACTTTTATGTTACGCGTACCCAGCTCTACATCAGAGCTTAGGTTTTTAAACTCGCGTTTATCCCATACTTTTACTGCCGAAAACTTTCTATTGCCCTTTTGCCCTATTCGCACACCTTCCGGGTTGTCGCCATAAGCGCCAAACGGGGATGTTCCGCCGGTGCCCACCCATTTATTTCCGCCTTGGTGACGCTTTTCTTGTTCTTCTAAGCGCTTTTTCAACGTTTCCATCAGTTCTTCAAGGCCACCGGCTTTACGCAGCGCCTCACGCTCTTCAGGGCTTAAATTTTTTTCAATTTCCTTACGCAGCCATTCTTCAGGGATATCTTTACCGAATAGATCGACAGATTCGACACCTTCAAAATATTCAGCAAACGCCCTGTCGAACTTATCGTACTGCGTTTCGTCCTTCACCATTATGGTACGCGACAAACTGTAGAACGCTTCGATATCGGCATACACCACGTGCTTTTCAAGCGCACTAAGCAAATCCAGCAACTCGCGCAGCGTGGTTTTAACCTGATATTTTCGCAGTGTATAAAAAAACTGAATAAGCATTAGCGACGCGCCATAAAGACCAGTTTTTCAAACAAATGTATGTCTTGTTCGTTTTTAAGCAGTGCCCCGTAAAGTGGTGGAATAGCAGCTTTTCCGTCTTTTGAGTGAAGCGCTTCTGGTGGAATATCTTCGGCAACCAAGAGCTTAAGCCAGTCGATAAGTTCAGAGGTAGAAGGCTTTTTCTTAAGCCCTGGTACATCGCGAATTTCAAAGAAGGCCTTTAACGCTTCATCAAGCAGCTTTTTCTTTAAATCTGGGAAATGTACGTTAACGATTTCTTGCATTTCCTCTGGATTCGGGAACTGAATGTAGTGGAAGAAACAACGGCGCAAGAAAGCATCTGGCAGCTCTTTTTCGTTGTTCGATGTAATAATAACAATAGGACGCTGCTTCGCGACTACACGTTCCTGCGTTTCATAAACGAAGAACTCCATCTTATCGAGCTCTAGCAGCAAGTCGTTGGGAAACTCAATGTCAGCTTTATCAATTTCATCAATTAATAGTACCGGGCGCTTTTCTGCGCTAAAAGCTTCCCATAATTTACCTTTAACGATGTAGTTGCTGATATCGTGAACGCGATCATCACCAAGTTGAGAGTCGCGAAGACGTGACACTGCGTCGTATTCGTACAAACCTTGCTGTGCTTTAGTGGTTGATTTAATGTGCCACTGAATTAGTTCGGTGCCTAAACTCTCGGCCAATTCTTCAGCAAGCATGGTTTTACCTGTGCCCGGCTCGCCTTTAATTAAAAGCGGACGCTCTAGCGTAATAGCTGCGTTAACCGCCAGCTGTAAGTCTTTGGTTGCGATATAATTAGACGTGCCACTAAAAGCCATTATTGTTGTACTCCGTATAATTTTTCGTCTTTGCAATTTTAACTATAATATCAAGGCCTTCTCATGATTGCCCATAGATATAACATATAGCTAAAAAGCACTTTGCATTTTACTGATTGGGACCAATGATATAGGGGTATGACGAAATCCCCTAATTCAGGCTGTGAATTATTAACTATCACACGCGTTGAATTATTAACTATTAAAAAGGTCGTACAGATCACGACAGACGGGGTTTCCTATAAAATAAGGAACGAGGTAAGGATTTATAATGAACGTATTTGACGACAATTCCCTATCTATTGGCCGCACGCCACTAGTTAAGCTAAATCGCGTAACATCAGGTAATGTATACGCAAAAATTGAATCGCGTAACCCAAGCTTCAGCGTTAAGTGCCGCATTGGCGCAAACATGATTTGGGATGCTGAAAAGCGCGGTGTCCTTACCGAAGGTAAAGAAATTGTAGAACCGACCAGTGGTAACACAGGTATCGCTTTGGCGTTTGTTGCAGCGTCTCGCGGTTATAAGCTAACGTTAACCATGCCTAGCAGCATGAGCCTTGAGCGTCGCAAACTTCTAAAAGCTTTGGGCGCAAACCTTGTTCTTACTGAAGCGCCTAAGGGCATGAAAGGTGCCGTTGCCGCTGCACAAGAAATTGTGGCATCAGATCCAGACAAATACGTATTGCTTCAACAGTTCGACAACCCGGCTAACCCAGCTATTCACGAAAAAACCACTGGCCCTGAAATTTGGGAAGACACCGATGGTAAAGTAGATGCATTCGTAGCTGGTGTAGGTACGGGTGGTACAATCACGGGTGTAAGTCGCTACCTTAAAAATACTAAGGGTAAAGCAATCACTTCAATTGCTGTTGAGCCAACAGACTCTCCAGTAATTACCCAAGCGCTTGCGGGAGAAGAATTAACCCCTGGTCCACACAAAATTCAAGGTATTGGCGCAGGTTTCATTCCAGGTAACCTAGACCTAGACCTAATTGACGAAGTTGAGCAAGTTACCAACGAAGAATGTATGGACATGGCGCGCAAGTTAATGACCGACGAGGGTATTCTTGCAGGTATTTCTTCTGGTGCAGCCGTTGTTGCTGCTAAGCGTTTTGCTGAACGCCCAGAAAACAAAGACAAAGTGGTTGTAGTACTTCTAGCAAGCGGCACAGAACGTTACCTAAGTAGCCCTTTGTTTGCTGGTGCGTTCGACGAACAAGAAGAAGTTCAATAACCACCAAAATGTTTCAATCATTTAAAAACGAGGCCTAGTGCCTCGTTTTTTTTATGCCTACTCTCTTCTGTTTCTCCTGAAGTTTCATGAACACAAACACCTGAGTTTTACGCTCTATTACTTTGCTTTTGTGCGCAATATTGTGAATAATCAAAGCATAGATTAGCGAAGCGGCGAGCACATTGACTTCGTTGAGATATAAAACTATCAATAAGAAACGGACCTCTTTACATTAAGGTAATCCAAATGAAAACGCGTATGTGGTACGCCCTATTCGGGCTTTTTACAGTGTTGATTTTATCCGCTTGCGGTAAAAAGGAAGAAGGCATCGGGCGGTACGGCATGCTTGATGAAAGTACCCCTGAGTACACCACCGTAGCGTTTCTCAAAAGTGTTTATGAAGATGACAACCTTGATACAGCAATTCGCCTATCAAGCGAAAAACTGTCTCGTATCTTAACGAGATACCACACTAACAGTAACGTTCAGCGCCACCTCTTAAACCTTAAATATGACACCGTCACCATCACGCCTCAAAGTGCAGGCCGAGTTGGCCGCAACGAGTTCGCAGAAAAATCGACAATCACCGTATTTTTAAGTGGAACATACAACGACGATAAAATTGAAGACTTGCGTAGCCTAGACTTGATTAAAGAAGACGGTGAATGGAAGGTTAATAAAATTCATCCAGATGCCTATTTATAACGTGTAGATAAACGCTGTTTTTATGGCCAGCAACGTAGCTTTTTACAAATGAAGAAAATAAAAAGGATGTTTTCCGGCTTTTATGCTTAAAAGCGTTTATTTTTTGTTTAATGGGTTGTTTTAGGGTAATAATTTCAAAACGCTCATAAGTGATATACGGATAGTTTCCACCTTACATAAAGGATTTTTTCTGTACATTAAATTGTTAGTTGCCTACAGGAAATTTTTGCTTTTGGTGTAAAACTCGAAGAATGTGAATAATGTCGTCTTTTATGAAATATGAAACAATCATTGAAACCTCTGGAATTATTAACAATCTTCCCGGTATACCCTCTCTCTCAACTCCCATAAAAGGTTGCTGATTCAAGTTTTCAACTTTATTCTCAATTATTGCATCAGTTTTTTCTGCTGCTAATGGGTTAAATTCGTATAAAAACTCGAAAATAGCCTCACGATCATCCAACGAACTTTTTTCCCATAAGATCATTTTTTGGCTTTATTCCTAATTTTCATTTTTCGAGCTTCCATGTCCAAGTTCGCTTCTTCATGACTGACGAACTTACTTTTCCCACTCTCTAATTTACTGAACGCAGCATTAACCTCTTCAGTAAGCCACTGATCATGAGTAATTATTTTTCGTTGCTGTTCAGCGAGTTCTTCCGTAAGTTCTCTGCAAGCGTCACTTAAAGTGCGTCCTTGGCTTTCGGCCATTATCTGAGCTAGCCGTTTAGTTTCTTCATCTACTCTAAACTGAATACGGGTATCCATGGTAAACTCCTTATGAAATGTACACACAAATGTTAGCACACTTATTGAATTTACGGCAACTAACAAACGCATTAACTCAGTCGCTGGCGCTCCTTGGGACAAAAACACGTAGGCTCCCTGCGCTTCGCTTGGTATTGTAGCCTACGTATTTTTGCCCGTTATGCGGGCGTTGGTATGACTCCCTTTGTCAACCCTGAACGAGCGCTTCCCTGACACTCTTTCAGCCCATAATTAGCTTTGTTTTT
>NZ_JANHZQ010000070.1:0-15253 GCF_041414725.1 Alteromonas sp. DY56-G5
GAACACTCCGAATTTCACTATGCCTATTAGATCAAAGCCCCAGACTTTCGTCTAGGGCTTTTTCAACAGTCTGAAATACCCGCTATAAAGCGGGTATTCTCGATTGGTAAATTAGCTTGCTCGCGCGGGCTCCAGTTCGGGGTGCGTGTTCTCTACGTGATGCTTCTCTCGCACAGGTTTTACAAGTAAGTTAGCAATAAATGCCAATACCAATAACCCAGCCATTGCATACATAGTGGTATTGTAGAGCGTAGAGGTTGGGTCTACCGTTCCGGCTGGCGCAATTTCCAGCAAACGTGCAACCGTTACCGTTTTAGCTTCTACCAATTTTTGCAAGTCAGCCATTGGCGCACCAAACTTACTTGCAAACGCGGCAGGGTCGACTTTTGCCGCTAAATCGGCAATTGCATTTTCTACTGACATATTGCGCAAATAAGTAATAGCAAATGGCCCTAATACACCGGCTGTAGACCATGCTGTTAGCAATCGGCCGTGAATGCCGCCTACATGTAAGGTACCAAACAAATCTGCCAAGTATGCAGGAATGGTTGCAAAGCCACCGCCATACATTGTGAAAATTATCATTGTTGCAATGTAGAACCCAATTAACGCGGTGGTGTTCCCCATTCCAGCCCAGAATGGGATAGACAAGTAAAGCAGCGTACCTATTACGAAAAAGCAGTGGTAGGTATTCTTTCTGCCAATGTAGTCAGACGTAGAAGCCCAGAAGAAACGCCCTACCATGTTAAATACCGAGATCATCAATACATAGGTACCCGCAAAACCTGCGGTAACAATGGCTAAGTTTCCAAAGATCTCATTGATCATGGTCTTGGCTACACCAATAACGCCAATACCCGCGGTGACATTGAAACATAATACTATCCAAAGCAACCAAAATTGAGGTGTTTTAAGGGCTTGATCAATATGGACGTGATTTTTCGATACCATTCCTTTCGATGATGCTTCAGGTTTAGGCTGCCAACCTTCTGGTTTCCACCCCTCTTTCGGTACGCGATACTGGAAAGACGCAAACATCATTACAATAAAATAAGCGATACCAAGGGTAAGGAAAGTCGATGCCGCACCAGTTTCGCCCGTACCAACGACATAAACACCGGCTTCGCCACCGAACGAGGCCGCTTGATTTGCAGAGGCAATAACCACTTCTACTTTTCCTGCTGCCGTCTCTGCAAAACGACGCCCTTCTTCGGTAACCAGCGCAACCATGTTTTCTGCACCTAAGTATTCTGGCGCTCTTTGAAAGGTTTCAAGCAGTGCACTAATAAGCGGAGCGCCTATCATTGCACCTCCACCAAAACCCATAATTGCGAGGCCTGTCGCCATACCTCGTCGATCGGGAAACCACCGTATGAGTGTTGAGACCGGTGATACATAACCGAGCCCAAGCCCGAAGCCGCCGAGTACGCCGTAGCCCAAGTACAGCAGCCAAAGTTGATGGGTAGAGATACCTATCGAACCAACAATAAAACCACCGCCCCACAAGAAAGCCGCAACCACGCCTACAAAACGAGGCCCTACTTTCTCTAGCCATTTACCCGCAAATGCGGCAGCTAAACCAAGGCAAACAATAGCCACTGAGAAGATCCAAACAACCGAAGATAAACTCCAATCGTTAGCAGAAGACGCAACAACGCCCAAGTCTCGAGTTAGCGGCGTGTTGAAAACTGACCACGCATAAACAGACCCGATACAAAGGTGGATTGCGATAGATGCTGGCGGAACCCGCCAGCGGTTATAGCCATCTGGTGCGACAATGTTTTCTTTGCGTAAGAAAGCAAGCGCCCCCGTTCCTGAAGTTGACATACATTTTTCCCCTACATGTATTGTGCGCGTTTCTATGCCGCTTTATTACTGGGGGTGTATGGCTCCCATTATTGTATTAAATCAAAGGTATAGAAACGAAGATGTGTACGTAAGCCAGCGTTATCCTGACCTTTTGTTATACTTAAGTATAACGACACTGTCGCGCAACTTAATTTTTACTTAACGTTTACATATAGAGTAAGACTTTAGTCTTATAAAGACAGTTGCTCTACCTTTGTGGCAGAGCAACAAGCGAAATGGATACTACTATTTTGCGGGTTGTAAATCTGAATCTTCTGCAGTTTCTGCTTTTTCCACGTCACCTTCAATCTGTGCTTTTTGCATGTTAGAGATGTTGTTAATCAATAACCAAGTAACTATGGCTAGTGGAATGGATAGGACCTCAGAAACCTGCGAAACCAGATTAACATTCATTATTTCGGAGATTTCTTGTGCCCTTCTGGACATACGAAAAACGACCTGTCCAACCACACTGTTGGCGATCCAGAAAAACCACCATATGCCTAAAATAGGGCCTGCTTTTTCTAACTGCCAATTGTTAGGGTTTTGGCTGGCTTGCCAAATCTCTTTCATCGCTTGATAAGGTTTCCATAACGACACAATAGGAATGAAATAGAAACCTATCGACCAAGCAGGTGTAAACGTCATATCTTTAGCGCCTAAATAACGCGCATTTTGGTTTGACTGATAAATCCATTTAAGAATTAAGGTGCCGGAAATGATAAACACCGCCAAATACGAAAAAGCAATTATCTGCTGCCTTTTGTCATTGGACTCAGCGTCTGCAACGGCCATTTCTTGATTGAAATAAACGCCATTTTGAAAATCTGTTAGAAGTTGATACTCCATTAAGTTGGAACCAATGGCTATAAGCGCTAAAGCCACCTGTACGTACAATAAATACTTTATCCACGTAGTGAGGCGACCAGGCTCCTTAAATTCTACGTTATTTTCCGACATCTCCATTTACCTCTTTCCCCTTACTACTGCGTAAGCGTTATCTTTTGTTAATTGTTATCTGTATTGAGTTAGTTACTGGTTTATTTACTGCCTAGGTGAACTAAGCTTTATTAGCTAATAGTTCCTGTAGCGCTTTCGGCAGTATCGCTTGCGCACTCTTTGTTATGCGAGCCTCATTCTTTTGCCACCAAATTCCCGAATATACGACGCCTAAACCGATCGCTGATAGCGCTACAGGGAAAAGCCAACTATCTTCAAAAACGGTAGAAGCAAGATGACCTAAATATAAACAGCATCCCAAAGCACCAAATATGACAAAGACACGTCGAACCAACAGAGCACCAGCGCCAATCATGGCAAGGTTTATACAGAAATAGACAAATTTAGACAGTTCGCTGTCTGAATCTTGGCTGGTAAGGCCGCCCCAAAACGCTAAAACACCGAAAAGATAAAGCCAAAACGCGTAATCTGCTGTGTTTCGTGCTCTGATGTCCACCCAGAACGCCAATAGCGTCATCAACGCGCCAAAGTACATCGACACAAGTGCTCGGAATTGCCACGTGTAGCTGTTCCATAAGTCCTCATGGTCAATAACGAGCATCACAGCGTCCATACTGATATACCAGAGCGTTACCGCAATCGGCATTATTAAGAACGGGTATTTATATCGCCATGCTACGACAAGTCCAGTTACTAGCGTTCCAAGTTCCATATATAACCATAGCCATTTAATGCGGTGGTGAAACTGGCGAAAAACCGTATTGTCGTCGGGCCATAGCCCTAGCCATTGCTCCGCACCGTAGATAGCAATTGGCGTTAAACAAACTACGAACGTGGCACAGATCCCTGCTGGTATTATTAAATGCTTACGCGCAAAGGAATTGGCAAGCTTTGAGCCCACGCCAGCATAAAGCATAGAGATAAACACGATGCCGGCACCACCAAATTGCTCCCAGCCTAAATTCATAAATAGAGTCATGGCGCCAATTGCAATAAGGCCACCTAAGTAGTACAGAATATGGGTGAAGGTAAAAGAGGGAGTATGCTGATTTTCTTCTTGAAAGAAATTGTACAGAGCAATGCCCTGTTGCTCGGAGATGATATTGTTAGCTACTGCTTTTTGAATACTGGCTTTAGATACTTCCATGTACTTCTCTAAATAAGCTTGAAGAGCTGAAGATTATTACTTTACTTTGTTATGGGTAAAAAGCCAGCCTAATAGAAGTTACTCGCTTCCTTTCTCGATATCTAGTTCCGCTCTATCGATTAGCGTAAAATAGTCTTCATCAGCGTAAAGCTTTAAAAAGATAGACATTGTGATGCTTGTCATGTCATTTGCCGCCTCTTTAAACCCAGTATTAACGTGAAGATCAAAGCCCGTTGGCGATGCAGAATCCATGAACTCTTGAAGTTCAGTGAATTCTTTTATTGCGTCGGCACTTAACCCTAAAATATACTCAGTTCGCGCTGGCGTTTTACTCAGCCATCCTGACTCGGCCGGCAGTGTTTTTTCTGAAATAACCTCAAGATTATACTTAAAACTTCTTTCTTGCTCTGAGGAGCTAACACCCAAAGTAAGCCAGGTGCTTTCTGGCTTTATTTCGGCAGGCTTGTCTAAGTGAATCTTCGTAAGTAAATGATTGGGGTCAAGTTCAACAAATTTCTCCTCATCAAATGAGCGAAACTCAAGCATTGTTGCAATAGGTATATTGGCGCAACTAACTACAAGCAAAGTTAATGAAACAACCAGTAATTTTTTGATACTTAACAACAGCGGCTTCCCTTCATTGGTTATTACAAGACATGTTCTAGCCATTCTATACAGCTTTCGTCGTTTCTTTTGCAAAAGCTTTTTCAGATTTATTCCACGTTAAGTGACCAAAAGCGAGCCCCGCAATGGGAAAGATGATCATCGCAATGGCGAGTTTCCCCCAGACATTTTCGGAAGGCTCGATAAACGCCATAAGTAATGACCATAATAAACCGGTAGAGACTCCCCAGCCTAAAACGCCATAAACTAGAACGAAGCGCTGCTTTCCTTTTTCTCTTATGCTCGCCCACTTTTCTAATTTCATCGCAGATATCCTTTTTCAATACTAAGCAATCATCGCAAGACAGACAAAAACCACCACAAAGCTTAGAAAACCAACAGCAACGGTCCTTCCCTCATCACGACCTGCTCTTGGGTACTTGCCGAAGGTTAGCAATTTAATCACCACATGGCCCGTGCCCTTCAAAACGAATTCCATAAAAGCGTCTATGATAGTCCACTTTATTACTCGAAGTATAAAGCGGCCCAGCGGTTCAAATACTTCTTCCATAACCTTTACGCTCTTTAAACTAAAACCTGTTCTATAAAAAGCAACAACCACATTGCAAGAACGGCAACGAAGTTGATAGTAAACACCAAACCACGCAATCTAATATTGTCTGTAAATATTTGTACAAGACTATGCAGCACCCTGCCAATAACAAATACCCACGCAAGGGAGACTTGTGAATTGCTAATTGGCTCACCTAAGGTAATTAGCAAGGCGCAAACAGCGTGAAAAAATAACGGCCATTCAAACTGATTGCTCAGATTCGCACTTACTTTAGGCTGTATATCAGCAAACGGGTTTGAACCATCTTTGTTTTTCCCTACTCCCCATACCGAAGGCGCGCGAGCTAGCGTGAGAAATACGTAGAGCAATGCACAAAGAAAAATGTGCATAAACATAGGGGTTATTAAATTAGACATCTTGGCTTAATTATCTCGTTGTTATCAAATTTCGTCAGCTATCAACGCTTGCTCGTTGGGGTAATCAACTATGAGTCTTAAGTACTGAAGCGCTGAACCTCCTAGTGCGCCATCAATGCGCCTATCCATCATCGAAGACATAAATTGGTGGAAACTGCTGTCTGGTCTTCTTGTGAACCAAACTGGGCCAACGGTTTTATTGCCAATTTTTATATACGGAATACGAATCATGGGTTGATGAGAAAAATCACAGGCATCCTCAATCACTAACCATTCCGGGTGAGACTTAACCCATTCATCGAATATTGAAGCGACAATGAAAGAAGTCGCAACCTGACCACCTTTTAGCCCTCCTTTTTCCATCGCTTCTGTCGATGGCCATGCCGAAGCACCTGAATCTAATAACATCGGAATCCTTGTGTCATTAACTGAGATGTCGATACTTGGAAAAGCCATTGTATAGCTTCCATCCATGCCCTTTTGAAATCCCAAAGGAACCGTCGAAAACTCAGTTGATGTAGGAGTTTCATCTAGCACTTCTATTTTTTTCTCAGAGTAATTAAAATCTATTATTTTTTCAGCATGCCACCGTCCGCCTAGCGTTCCGTCGCTTTTCGTGGTCGAGCTAAATTCTTCGGATGGTACTACTTGTAATTTTCCAGCCCACCAATTATTCAATCCCGCCAAGGGAATTGACGCTTCTGGATCAAACGGAGGCATATCGGTAACCTCAATAACCCCATTTTCAGATTCTTTTTGACTTATCTCCCAACCATATTTTTCGCTAAGCTCCCGTGAGATCGCATTCCAACCACCACCAGTATCAGTAAAAAATGTCAGGGTAGTTCCGTCCGCGAGCTTAGGTTTTAGGTAAATTAAGTTATTCTTAAATTCGCTGGATAATTCTTTAGAAAAACAAATAAAAGGGATTGATAAGATCAAAAACGATACTAAATGCTTCTTCATTGGCCTTCCTTTGGCGTTGTTTTTTATTTTTTCTTGGGCAAAAAAGTAAATTCTTCTAGAACAACATAATGTCTTTGAACGCAATATTTAACATCAATAAAACAACCGAAGCGGTTCCTAAGGCCTTTTGCATATTAAGTAATTTAATTTCGGGTTGGGGTCTAGATTTAAAAGCCTCAGTAGTATAACTCACAACCTCTTTCAGACCTTATTCATTAAGTAACAAGATATTATTGATGTTATTTAGCACCTTGTATCTGCTTGACACTGCTTATAAACACTTCTGGCGAGTCAACGCCCAAATATATCGTATGCTTACCATTAATTGGTGCATACAGTTTTATGCCTACATTCGGTACGCCGGAATAGTTGAAACGTTTGACACCAGAAGCACGCCCTACAAACCTTGAGTGAGCCTCGATTTTATCTATGTTAGATACGGGAATATGAAGTGATGGATATAGCCCATAACGAACTATTATTTTGTTTCTATCAATCGAAATTGGGCGCTTAGCTACCGCTTTATACTCAGCAAAGAAAAACACTAATCCGAATAACGTAAGTCCGGTTACAACATTTGCTGCAGAACTAGACCAGGTAAAATGGAGCACTAGATGCATAAGCGGAAGTTCCATAATCATTAATGCTATAAAGCCGAGAAGATTACTTTGAGCACCGTCTTTTTTGTCGTAGTAGAAATGCTGAGTTCCGTTATAGGCTCTACTTTTTATATGCGACGAAAAGAAAGCAAAAGCCCACATACGACTTTCGAATTGAAGTAAGTTAGAAAAAACTGAGCGTCCGAAGACTCTCTCTATGGGTTTCTGAAGTGCTACATCCGGATCTTCATTTTTCGCGAGTAAAGCTTTAAATGCCAACAAGACAGTGATGAATGTTGAAAATTCCAACAGAAGAATGGTTGCCAAAACCACGTAACGACCACCTTCAAGGTAATGGAAAATTACTTTATTCTGTTCTGGGATTATTACACTGCCAATAAAGATAGCGGTACAACACAAAATTGCTGCTTTCAAACTCGCTTTTTGCTTATTTTTTTCAACGAAAAGACATAACACCGGTAAAACTATTAAGGCGTCGAGCATAAAGAGCCACTCAAAATTCGCCGCGCCCATATTATTTATTTCGCTAGGTGACGAATAATATATCCCCCACCCCACAGAAATAAGAAGCAAATAAAGGAGAGGAACTTGATTTGTAATTTTTGAAATCATTTATAATTCCTTAGTTAGGCGGTTATTTACTTTGCTCATGTTTCCAAAATTAAACACGCCCCAATTTATAGAGACGCCTCACCAAGCTCACTATCTATTCGTTTTCTGCTTTTCTTAGTATTTTAAAAATTCGGCTAATTGTGATTTCAGACAAGTTCCATTCGTAACCGTCAAAGTCAGTGGTATTGATAAATTGGACGACCACGGTATCGAGGTCTTTGTCATATTCTGCAAGGCTCTGGTAACCGATAACCAAGCCTCCATGTCCGAACACATAAGGGTAAAGTTCCGCTTCGCCTTCATTGAAAATAGCGCCGTTGTTTAGCGCTCGTAAGAACTTACCCACATCTTCTGCTGTCGCTAGCATACCGTAGTCGCGCGCCTTAACATCTTCCTTGTAACCAACGTAATAGCCGCTCATCACGTCGTCCATATTAACTTCGCTCAATGAAAAATAGGTGTTGCTCAATTCAGGCGGAAGCAAAACGTTTTGCTTAAGGTACTCGTGGTGACTGTACCCCAAAACCTTATCCATAATCTTGCGAAGCAACAGATAGTTCGTGTTGGAGTACTCATACCCATCACCTGGCTCAAAACTCGCCGGAAGATCTAGCGCAAAGTCGAGCGCTCGCTTGCTGTTTTCCGGTTCGTTTTCCCAGTAGGCAGCATTATCAGTAAAGTTAGGGATTCCTGACTTATGCTGCACCATCATTTTAAGCGTTATTTTTTCTGAATGCTCAATTCTGTCTTTGAGTTCGGGTAAATGATCAACGAGTAAATCGTCTAGGGATAGTCGCTGTTCTCGCGCCATTTTGGTGATAGCCACAGCAATGTACAACTTACTGATACTGGCAATTTTAAATAAAGAGTCGGGGGCAGCGGGTATTTTGTTATCTCTATCTTTCCAGCCTGCTGTGTAAAAAGCTGGAGGTTTTCCCGCCTGATCCACGTAAACAATCATGCCGTCAAAGCCATGGCTAATTGCCTCATCAACTTGTTCTTGTACTGTGTGTGGCAAAGGTAGGATCCAGGCTTTAACCAATATCCACGGAACGAAAAACAAGGAAACAATAGTACTGACTAGCAGAAGAAGCCTGATAATGGCTGTTCTTCGGTTCTTCGTCATTTTACCCTGCCCTTAAAGATCATCTTGTAACACTATCATTAGGTGTACGCCAACTTATTGCAACCGAAAATACAATTGTTACCTAAACGGCTATCGAAAATGAAACTTACTCATGGTACTTTCGAATTACAGCAATCTTACCGTTCTCTATTTCTAGTACTTCCATCATTACTTGACTGTATTCAATAGGCTGGTTGTTTTGCGGATGCACGCCCTTGGCATAATTCTTATACCTGATAGCAATAGCAGAATGATTAAATGTAAAAACATCTAACAGCTCAGCACTGTATTCTGTATGTGCGCCTAAATAGAACGTCATGCCCTCTCTCATTTGCTCCTTACCGTCAGGTAATCGCGTATCGTCTATCACCCATGGCAAATGTGAATGACCAACATCATCCGCGAGCAAATTTAAGTGATTTTCAAGCTCAACTTTTGTCGCGCCAGGGGCCTGAGTAGCAACCATTGTGTCGAAGTACTGTTGGGCAAGCTGCTTAAGATCTAATTTAATATCTTCAGCCGATACCGTAGCTGACACTAGAAGTGATAATGCAAGAAGTAGATTTTTTTCACTAGAAACTCCGTTTCACCTATTTCATATATTAACGAATTTGCCTAACTTGTCTCGGTTGGGACATTTTGCGTAATCATCTTTTTATGACCATGGTAGCTATCATAAAACTGCTTATGTGCCGCATAAGAAAATGTATCGTTTCTTTCTGAATATTGCCCAATCCAGTAAATAAGCATTGCTAAGTTGTCATCTTGGGCTTGCTTTGTTTTGTATTTATGGGGCTCCCAAGGTCTCGCCTTTGCGTTTGAAATGCAGGTTTCAATGGATAAGTTCATAAATATAATTTCAGTAGACTGCTGTTCTACAGTTTTTAGTAAGTCTGTATAGCAGCCTTCAATTACCCATTTGTCGTTAGAAGAAATAAAAGCCTTTATCTCTTCTTCAGACTCATCAATAGGCTTTCGCTCAGGAGTGCTAGTAGGTTTCCACGCTAATGTATCTAGATCTAAATGAGCCAAACCTTGTGTTTTGCATAAATGCTGTGCCAGCGTAGATTTTCCAGAACCAGAGTTTCCAAATATTAGAATTTTTGCCATAGCTCTTTACCTAATGTAACCCAGTAGATGGGCATTACTTACCCGCTTCGAGTATTGGAAGGCCAGCTTCAGTTGGAATATAGATGCGTTCACCATTTCCATCTTGAAGACCTTTGATCCAGACGTAGCGAAGGTACTCTTCATTGCCTTTAAGCGATTCGCCAATAATCCTATTAGCTTCAGCAGCGGCTTTTGCACGCTCAATATCAGCGAGTCCCTCGGCTTTAGCTTGTACAACTTTAGCCTCACCTTCTGCTTGAGCCAGTGTGACTCTGGCTTTCGCCTGCATCAACGCTGCTTGCTCTCTAGCCTTGGCTTCTTCAATAAGTATTTGCTTGCTCCACTCTGCTTCTTTCAGTGCAGCAATACCATCCATTTCTTTCTTATAGACTTTATATTTTGGCCAACCCCAAAATAATGCCGCAATAATTAAAACAATCGATACCACCAAAAATACTAGACTTCCAAAAGCTATAGCATGTCTATTTGGGTGCATTTTCTCTCCTAATTTTTATTGATATTTATTTTTATAATGTGAGGCACGTGAAAGTGAGCTTTATAATTCGAGACTATAACTCTAGGTCTTTAAGCCATCATTTCACTTCATATAAGCAAGGCTATACGCCTATCTCTGTCTTGTTATGTATACAACTTTTCCACGAAGTACGTTAAACCTAACGATACTAAAATAAAGGAAGCATTAATTAACGCGCGAACAGGCCAACTTACATGGCCATATGAGATCCCTGCCCCTTTAGAAACTACAACAATCAAACCCATTAATCCAAACCAAGGGGTGAAGAATAAAGTCGTTTTCAGCTCGACGATTGATACCGCTAAATCGTGAAGCGCCCCGCTAACAAGAAATGTAAGAAAAGTGGCTAACGAAATTGGAAGAAAATTCGCAAGTGGACGCATAACATTGCGCGATAAGTAGTAACCCCAGATTGGGTTCCAATAGTGCCAAAACACCGGAAAAGACGTGGCGCCAAAAGAGCGCGAAAGCATGTTTGACATGGAGCCACTTGATCCCAATGGAACCCCATTTCTCTTTTTAACATATTGTGCAAGTGAGAGTTTGCTTTTCATGGTGATTCCGTATTTCCACAAATATGCCTGTCTTTTTTAGTCTTCAATCAGCACACTCTCTTTTGCGAAAATAGGATAATGTAGAAACAGAATCGCAATGAGCATATGTTTAAGCATAACTTTCCTTGTTGTTGTGATCTGGCTAGACACAATGACTCCCTGTAAAAGTGCTAGCCCCCGCATTTTCGTGGGTTAACTTTTTCAGCCACCGGAGTGCCGGCCGGAGTCCATTAATAGTTTGTTAAATACTAAATCATTTTGGAGGCTAGCATGAACAAATGAGCCTGCCTTATTTAGTCTTCTCCATCCGTGAAACAAATATGCCTGTCTTGTTTAGTTGTTTCAAAAACCACTTAACTTTCCGATAACGGGCGCATACATGAGACGCAAACATGCCTGTCGTGTTTAGTCTGATTTGCCTCCACTGGCTTATGAAAAGCTAGAAGAATTCAAACGAAAATCTGTCTAGTAAAGTCTGGTCGATTCACTTATGCCTGTCTTATTAGTCTTGCTACCAGATGCAAACCGTTGTAAAAAATATGACTGTCCTTTTTAGTCGGAAACAAATATGCCTGTCTTGTTTAGTTATTCGGATTATAAGGGAACTTTTACCGCATGATCCCATAAACTAGTATCATATAATAAAACTGAAACTTCGCTTGGCTCTTTAATTAACCCTCCCGAAATACCTTGTTGAACAAGAAATCTCGACGCTTCACCTTTGTTATTCATACCTTCGACAATATCTTCATAAAACCTATGGCCACCAACATCAAATTCCTCATCATCAAATCTATCATTGTAGAACGCTTTCGCAACCGAAATCACATGGGGATCATCATGTTTTTTGATGCTTTTCGAATAGTAAATAAATGATTTACCGTCTAATTTAGACTTTGGAAATTTATAAATATGGTCGATAGAGTTGTTGTGTGACCTTGCGTTATTTTTCTCTGTTGAAAAATAAATCCCCCAACCGTATTTGTTGGATACTTTACCTATTTTAGAGTCGTCGAAATCAGTAAAGCTTGCTGTTGGTGAATGCCAAAGAAACTCTTCTTCATTCTTTTTAGTTTTTTTAAACCACATGAACATCGGCTCCAAAGAACATAACGCCCGCCTCAACGAGCAAATTTTGCTGGCGGCAGTTTTGCCGCGCAGCGCAAAAGTGGTGACAGTAAAATTTGTCCGTTGCAGGCTCTTGTTATGCGGCTGCTTCATCTACTGCTTCTTTTACCGCAGCCATATAGGGGACTATAACGTCGATATAAGCCTTGAGATCGCCAAATGATACATCTGCGGCTGTATCATTATGATGAACAATATTATTTCTTTTGGTAACTATTGTATTTATTAGATCCTTGTTGCTTTCAAAGTTTTCCTTTTTAGCTAAGTCAATTCCTAGCAACTGAAATAATTTCAAAGTTCTATATGGATTGGCGGAAATTTCGTTCGCAATATCTTTTTTTGTCACAGGCAGCGATATATCACTGTAATTCAAGTGTTTATCCTTTATCCCCGTAGCAAGCCTCCAATGCAGAAAATTGTGCGGAATTTGCGCAGAAACAACTCGACTTGAAATGGATTGACTATGTTTAAACGCAACATCTTGTAAAAATGCTTCTAGATAACTACAAACACTTATTAAATAGGACTTCACAAAAAAATTAACATTATCTATAAATAGGATATCAGGTTCATCGCAGAGTACACGTTGTTCAGAAATCTCAACCACTTGCTTTAATAATTCAAATTGCTCTGAGTACTGCGTAAACGGGCAAGAACTAGTTGATTGCATCATCTAACAAAGGTCTCCATAGATTTCTTCGTCTTAGAATTGATGTTTTTTTCTGTAAACCACCTGAAAGTGTGCGTCTAAACTCATCACTTGCGCACAATTCATTATATGCAGTTTTAATCTCTTCTTTTCTCTCTAAGATTATTTGCTCATCTAATAATCCTACTGTAACCATAAGCAAATCATAGTGGACCATGCCTTGTTTTGGTCTATCGCGTGTTACATCAGAGAACAACCCCTCCCCAAAGACATTTTTACAATTGTTTATAGCGCTATGAAATTTTGAGCGCAGCTGGGTGATTTCATCTTCAGCCGACTCAAAATTTTGCTCCATGTAACTGTCAAGAAAATCACTTAAAACATCGTTAAATTCGGCTAGCTCAAGATCACTAGAGAATGCCAAGAACCTCAACACCTGTTCATCAGGCTCTCGATTATCACGAACCTTGCCACTTCCATCCACAATACCAAAATTCTTTATTTCATCTGTTTCAGCTAATTCGACGAGGAGGTCGTCAAGAGCCCCGGGGTAAATGGCATGCCTAATTTCTTGCGGGCTTAACTGGACGGCGCCCTGATTTAGTCTCGCGAATATTTCTCTAATTAGTTTCTTGGGATTTTCCTTACGAAGAACAATGCAACGAATTGTTGTGGACTCTAATTCGGCTTGTAAATCGCCAAGTTCTGAGAATTTTTTTCCCTCTAACTCTTTAAATGTTGTCATCCCCTCCAAAGCAAATTCATCGTTAAAAAATCTAGTTATAGTTGTTAACCTTTGCACACCATCAATAACTAACTGCTTTCTATTGTCATCTTCAGCGAAATAACACGAGGGAAGTGGAATTCGCATTAGGCATGATTCTATAAATTTCGACGCTCTTCCCCAACCATCCTTGTCCCATTTATATTTTCTTTGAAACTCTGGGTTCAGTATTGTCTTAGGATTATCGGAAGTGATTCTTGAGACTAATGTTTCAAACGGATAATCAATTGGGTATAGATTTAACGTCTTGTCTTGAACTTCTTCACTCATTTTTATTCCTATATTTTGTAAATTGTCGATTTCTTCGCATAACGCTCGCATTTGCGGCTGATTTGGAGCGCAGCGGAAAACCAGTCCGACAACATGCGCTTGTTATGTTAATACCCTACCTACTTTCCTGTTATAGGTAATAGTACCGGTACTTCAAACTGAATCCTGCTCACTGAGCTATTTTGCGAACTATTGGAATTTGCTGAAGATACAGATATAGAGCCTACAGAACCACCATCATTTGCTGATGTTTGTTCTTCAGCAACTGTAACAGCAACATCGAACTCAACCTTTTGTAATGGAACACCAGTTTCTCGGCAGTATGCATGGCCTTCAGTGTTGCTGTGAAATCTTGCGGTAATTGGGTTAACTTTAGCATTTTGAGTATTTCCATACTCTTGTGCAGCCACGACCCCTTTTATAATTTGCTTTAACGTTTCCGAAACAAAATCATCGAGTTTCATAATTTACCCCAATAAAGAAACTAAAAAAGAACCGATCGACGCAATACTACCTGCATTAGGCAGCCCATTTAAAAGAGTTTTAACTACCGCTTTGCTTGGCTTGCCACTTTCGACTTGAGCTTCAACTGCATCAATAACTTCATAGGAGGCCAATTGCTCTTCTTCAGGAAGACATAGTCTATCAATTTCGTTACGTAAAGCAGCGATATGCTCTTGAAGTTCAGGATTTAAATTTACAATATTGACCGAGTTATCTGTAGAGTGTTGGTTAATTCTATTGTTTGTGCCGGATATATTGTAAGTAATATGTTGGACAGCTGCTTTTGCTTCAGGAAGACCGAGTTTGATAACATCCATTTGGTACCCAGCAGGAATACCATGGAATTTTTCGTGAAAACCCGGATCGATAACTTTGTATGTTTCTTCTGCACCGTTACTCATTGAACGCTGAATTAAGTCACCAGTCTCTATCAAAATATCAGAACGCTGAATAAATATCTTATCCTTTTGAACGCTAGATTTGATATCCGAAATTATTACTCCGTCTTGTTTTAGCACTTTCACGATGTCATTCATTAGATCATCAAATGGCATTTTTCGAACTCTCCTTGGTAACTTAACAGCGTACTCGCCCCCAAACCGTCATGCTATTCCACACAACTTTCGGGAAAATTGTCCTTGTATTTATAACTACAATAAACCACAACCAACAGAAAAATAAAGAAAAAACGCAATACTTTTTATCACGCGCATATTAAAAGCACCATATCAGCGCACAGACGCCACGACTGCTTTTCGCTCGTCCCCAAAAAAACATCGAGTAGGGTGAGGCGTCACCGCCTCATCCCTCTCACAGAACCGTACATACGGGCCTCGTATACGGCTCA
>NZ_JANHZQ010000071.1:0-15106 GCF_041414725.1 Alteromonas sp. DY56-G5
ACTGATATCGGATTTTGAAGCCTTAAAAAGATCGGTCAACCGATCATGAAAATATTCTTAACTGATCGGCATTAGGCGTTATTGCCGGCTTTTTTGTAGAAAAATTATAATGTTGTTTGAATGTTTTCATTTGTTAATGTAGTGTGAATTCAGGTCGGATCAGTTTTACTTATGCTGTAATTAACACCGCTTTGAAGACGCGTGCGGTAAGAGTGGTTGACCTTTTTCATTTATCATTAGGGAACATTTGAGATGATTGACAACACCTTTAACGCTAAACGGACGCTTATTGCGTTATCACTCACTGCACTTCTCGGTGCGTGCGGCGATAACGATAACGACTTTTCTAACGTAGAACAACCAGCGCCCACAACGCCTACGACACCCGAACCAACACCAGCACCAATTCCAGCATTTTCTCCTGACGGTACACTGTCCGCGGATGTTACCTGGACCACCTATGGCGTTCCGCATGTGAAAGCCGATAACCTAGAAAGTATGGCTTACGGTGTGGGTTATGCGTTTGCACGCGATAACCTTTGCGTACTGGCCGACCAGATTGTGAAGTATAACTCTGAGAGAGCTAAGTATTTTGGTCCAGATACTGTACCTGGTAGCGGTGATTCAGAGCACCTTATTAACGATTTCGGTTTTCTTACTCTAGGTATTAGAGAGTTAGCAGAAGAGAACTTGCCTCGGTTGTCTGCTAATTCACGTGCAATGTTTCAAGGCTACACTGCTGGATACAACCGGTACTTAGCTGAAACTCCTGTAGAAGAACAAGATCAAAGCTGTGCTGGCCAACCATGGGTCACTGAAATTGATAGTGTGGATCTATTAACGTACTCATTAGGCGTGGCGCTATTACCTGGGGCCGCTAATTTCTTAGGACCTATGTTTATTGCAGCGCCTGAAGGTGAGAGTTATCTACCTACTCCAGCTGCGTCCTCAAGTGACGTTGCTTCTACGTTTAAGATTTCACCAACGGTAGGTCTGCCTGAAAAAAATCCTCAAGAAATGGGCTCTAATGGTTGGGGGTTAGGCAGCGATAAAACGACCAATGGCAAAGGTATGGTTTTAGGCAATCCGCATTTTCCTCACACAGGAAATCTACGCTTTTGGAATTTTCATGCTCAAGTACCCGGACACTTGAATGTAACAGGTGGCTCGTTGATGGGATTGCCTGGTGCAGTAAATATCGGATTTAACGAAAACGTTGCATGGACACACACCTTCTCGACGGCTGAACATTTTGTTGTGTATCAGCTGACCCTCGACGAAAATGATGAATCTGGCCTTACCCATATGGTTGATGGCAACAGACGCACCATCTATGAAAAGCCACTTCAAATTGATGTCGCAGTGGGTGGAGGGCAAACCATTAAGCTTAATAAGACCGCGTATTACACCAACTACGGTCCAATGATTGAAGTGCCTGGTAACTTTGATTGGAATGGTAATAATGCCTTTGCCATAAAAGACGCAAATCTGCCTAATTTCGATATTGTAGACCATTGGCTTGCCATGAATATGGCGACATCCATGGACGAGTTTAAGCAGGCGTTTAAAGATTACGACGGTGTTATTTTCAATAATACAATGGCTGCCTCTGATGATGGTCAAGTCTTCTACATTGACGATTCAACCGTGCCGAATCTAACCGAAACCGCAATTGAGCAACTAACGACTAACCCGTTACTTATTCAAACTAAAGCAGCTGCTGGCTTTACCGTATTACCGGGTAACATTTCGCAGTTTGATTTCGAAGGACCCGTTCCATACGAAGAAGCGCCTAAGTACGAGGGCACGGATTCAGTTCAAAACTCGAACGACAGCTATTGGTTAACGAATTTAAACTCACCAATTGTTGTAAGCAATCCGCTATTTGGTAGCGTGGAATATCAACAAACACTACGCTCAAGAATGGGTCAACAGTTTATTGAAAACGAAGCGGGAAGTGACGGAACCTTTACGCCAGACGAAGTGGAAGGCTTACTGTTTAATAACAGAAGTTATTTAGCAGAGAATATTTTGCCTTCATTGCTTTCGCTATGCGCCGCGCAAGGTTCAACACCTGTAGATGTAGACGGAACTAGCGTTGATGTTTCACAAGCCTGTGCTGCGTTGGAGGATTGGGATGGCACCATGAACCTTACAAGTACTGGTGCACACGTGTTTAGAGAGTTTGCATTCCAGTTTAACCAAGCGCCACAGTGGGAGACGCCGTTTTCACTAGAATCACCAGTCACTACGCCTTCTGGCTTGATGCAAAATGACGTTACTCTTGAACAATTGGCAAGAGCAACTCAAGTGATTGAGCAAGCTGGTGTCGCATTTGACGCGCCGCTAGGGGACGTTCAGTTTGTTGAGCGAAGCCTGCCAGATGGCACGGCGTCTGGTATCAAACTACCATGGGCTGGTGCACACAATATTGAAGGTGGCTTTAACGTGTTTGACGTTATAAGCAACAGGAACGGTACGTTGCTTCCACGTCATAACTACGAGCCTGTGAATAGTAACACCATAATGAGTGCAGAAGCTGAAGGCTACCATATTAACTATGGCACCAGTTGGGCTATGGTTATTAACTTCACTGATGAAGGCCCCAAGGGACGGGGTATTCTGACCTACTCACAATCTCGCAAGTATGGCAGTGAACATTTCTTAGACCAAACTCAGCTTTATTCTACGCAGCCTACGCTAAGAGATATCTTCTTTACTGACGAGGAGATAGAGGCTAACAAGATAGAGCAAGTTACCCTATCGTCAGAATAAGATGAGACTGGTATTATAACGTAATTAGCAAAGCGGCGTTGCTTTTCACAAAGCAAGGCCGCTATTTACGTTGTGGGTAAACATCGACGCTTACCCGTTTATTTTACTAGGAGTAAAGTTTGGAGTTTTTGTACGAGTACGGTTTGTTTGTTGCCAAGGCAGTAACGCTAGTTATCGCTTTTATTGTGGTTGTATCTACCATTGTTGGCTTAGCGAGTAAGCAAAAGCATGGGAAAGGGCAACTTGAAATCGTGTCTATTTCTGAGCAGTTGAAAGACATTACAAATTACGCGAAACAGGTTCTGTTAGATAAAAATGCGTTAAAGAAATTAGCCAAGGAACAGAAAAAAGAAGCGAAAGCTAAAAATAAAGCAAAAAACAAAGCCAAAATCACAGAACAGGGCGAAGAGTCTGAGAAGTCCCGTCTTTATGTCATCGACTTTAAAGGTTCGATGGACGCCAATGAAGTGGAACACTTACGAGAAGAAATTACCGCTATCTTATGTGTAGCAAATAAAGAAGACGAAGTCTTGGTTCGACTTGAAAGTGGTGGGGGTGTTGTACACGGCTATGGACTTGCAGCGTCTCAACTTCAGCGTATCAAGGAAAAGGGTCTTAAACTAACGATTGCGGTAGATAAAGTGGCGGCAAGCGGTGGTTACATGATGGCTTGTGTTGCAGACAAATTACTGGCGTCTCAATTTGCTTACATTGGCAGCATAGGCGTTTTAGCTCAGTTGCCTAACTTCAATAAACTATTGAAGAAAAATGATATTGAGTTTGAACAACACACAGCTGGTGAATTCAAGCGTACTCTAACCGTATTTGGTGAGAACAACGATGAAGGCCGCGCGAAATTTAAAGAAGAAATTGAAGAGATTCATGTACTGTTCAAAGACTTCGTTCAAAGCCAGCGTCCAGATATGGACATCGATAAAGTCGCCACAGGCGAGTATTGGCCAGGTATTAAAGCTAAGTCGCTTGGCTTAATTGACGACATCACAACCTCAGATGACTATATTCTTTCTCATTATCCCGCACGCGAAATATTTAGTGTTAAGTATGCTGTGAAGAAAAATGTAGCAGAGAAACTGGGGATGTCTGCAGCAAATGTTGTTGAGCGCGTGTTTATGAAATCAATGAGCAAAGCGCGTCACTGGTTTTAATAGCGACAATTTGTCTGTGTTGATAATTCAGGACCGATAAAACGATTGTTAACACAGACGTACGTTAAATTTTTAACCTACAAAAAGATAATAAAAAGAATATGGCACGGCATACTAAAACCGATATATTAGATGCGGCAGAGTACTTATTTTCTCAAAGCGGGTTTACTCAAACATCCATGCGCGAGATTACTGCCAGAGCAGAAGTGAATTTGGCGTCGGTGAACTATCACTTCGGCAGTAAGAAGAATTTAATTCAAGCCGTGTTTAAAAGGTACTTTGATCACCTAATGCCGCAG
Source organism: Alteromonas sp. DY56-G5 (assembly GCF_041414725.1). NCBI lineage: Bacteria > Pseudomonadati > Pseudomonadota > Gammaproteobacteria > Alteromonadales > Alteromonadaceae > Alteromonas > Alteromonas sp. DY56-G5. The sequence goes on from NZ_JANHZQ010000071.1 coordinate 4,241, forward strand.
GTAGAGTCTTGCTTGGCGTCTTTGACACCTATGGAAGGTGCGAAGGGCGTTGAGCAACTCTTGTATTCGTTGATCCCTCCTATGCTTAACCTCAACACCATTTCAGAGCAGGGTACTTCCACGTTTGTTAAGTTGCTAGGACGTGGCTACAACGAAACTCAGGGGCATTTGCGTAAGTTCTTAATGAATGATTACGGTGATTGTATCCGTGCACTTGTCGACGCTATAAGGCGCTGTCTTCCTGATCTACCTGAGGAAGAACTATTCTGGCGCTTGCATTTTGCGATGGGAAGTTTTGTATTTTCAATGGCGTCGAGCCAAGCGCTAACAGAAATAGCTGAGTCTGACTTTCACAAGCATGTCGATATTAAAGAAGTTATCCAGCACCTAGTTCCATTCGTAGCTCAAGGGCTAGCAGGCAAATAATCCAAGCGCGCTCGTTAAATACTCAGTTGAGAAAGAGTGGTAAGCTATTATTATTTCATAATAAATAGTGAAGGGGTCACATAACATAAGTGCCTCAACGACACTTACGGTATGCGACATTTATTGCGTTTTTACACCAGTAGCTAAACTAGATATTAAATCAGGTTATGCAAAATTATCGAGGAAGGGTTGCGCCAGGCGCCTCTGCATTGAGCTTTTCTGCCCAGAAATCCTTTACCGAAAATCCTGACTTTTTGGATGAAGGTGCCTTTTTCTTCGCTGGTTTCGCTGCGGCTTTTGCCTCTTTCTTTGGCGCTTTTTTCTCTTCGCTTTCACTCGTGGCGTCAGAAGAGCCAGAAGCTAACGATGCTGTCATCTCTTGAAGCTGTGCTAAACGGACGTTCTTACCGCCATCTACACTGTACCAACCACTTTTGCTCTCAATAGATGGTGCTTTGCCGTTCGCCTTTTTATAAGCTTCGGTAAATGCTGCTACCACTTCGTCTTTGTCTAAGTTTGCCATGCTTTTTTGCTCTTTATTTTGTTAAGATGACGAACGCTATGCGACGTATGTAATTGCTATAACGCTGAGAAAAACTCGCCCAGCGTAACGACCAAGCCAGCAAGTGTCGCAAAACTAAAATTGGATCTACTCACCACTCATAATTGTCTAATTACAGGTATAATGCTAAACGTTCGCGTCTTTTTATAACGTTTTTTGAACAATTTGTCTAACTTTCAACCGGAGGACTTGTGTCTATTACCCGCCTAGAACTACAAAATTATCTTGATGGAATGTTAAGGGTTAGCGAGATCAGTGATTATTGCCCCAATGGATTACAGGTAGAGGGCGCAAGTAAAATTGAGAAGATAGTTACCGGTGTAACTGCGTCACAAGCACTCGTTGATGCCGCCATAGAAGCTAAGGCAGATGCGCTAATTGTTCACCATGGTTATTTTTGGAAAGGTGAGTTACAAGTGATTGCGGGCATGAAAAAGCGCCGCCTTCAAGCGCTACTGTCAAATGATATCAATTTGTTTGCTTATCACCTTCCACTGGATGTACACCCTGAATTTGGCAACAACCGACAACTTGCATCGCTATTAGGCATTCAAAATATAAGTGCGGTGAGCGGTGTGAAGCCTGTTGGCGTTGTTATGCACGGAAATTTTGAAGAAGAAATTGAAGGGTCAGCGTTACAGGTTAAATTACAGAAGTTGCTGGGGAGAGACGTGCTGATTGAGGGGCCTGTATCAAAACCTATATCGAAGCTTGCTTGGTGCACGGGAGGTGGACAAGGGTTCATCGAACAAGCGGTTGAACTGGGCGTCGATGCATTTATTACCGGAGAAGTGTCTGAACAAACTGTACACACGGCAAGGGAAATGGGGATAACTTTTTTTGCTGCTGGTCATCATGCTACTGAACGCTACGGTGTGAAATCCTTAGGAGAGCACATTGGGCAGCAATTCGACGTGCCTGTCGAGTTTATTGATATTGACAATCCTGCTTAGCGATGACTGTAGTATATGAATAACGATCGTATCTTCGATGGTATTGCAGAAAAATTCTCAAGCAATATATATGGCACTACTAAGGGAAAGCTCAGGCACACCTTATTATGTGATGTTCTCGAGCCTTATTTAACCACGCCTGTTCGCGCTATTGAAATAGGCGGGGGTACAGGTGTTATGACAGCGCATATTGCTTCTAAAGGGCATTCTGTTGTGTTAACTGACGCGTCGAGGGATGTACTTAAACAAGCTGAGACACTGCTTGCAGATGCACCAAATATTACAATTAGGCATCAATATTTGCAGCAGATTGAGGATTTAGACAGTTTTGATTTAGTGATTTGTCACGCGGTTTTAGAGTGGCTGGATGCGCCCTTTGATGCTATCGACTTTATGTATAAAAACATGAAGCCAGGGTCCCGTTTAAGCCTAAGCTTTTTCAACCAAGATGCGAATTTGTTTGCCAATGCTATCTACGGCAATTTTGATTACATCGCGAAAGGGATGAAAGTTAAAAAGCAAGTTAGACTGAATCCAAAACAGCCGTTAAGTGCAACCCGCGTGGTTGAACATTGTGAATCATTGGGTTTCAAAATTATCGAAAAAGCAGGCATTCGTTGTTTCCATGATTACATGCGAGATATAACCCATCAAAGCAGCAAATTTGATGACTTACTTGCGCTAGAGCGGCAGTATCATAGGCAAGCGCCTTACCTTTGGTTAGGAAAATATTTTCAGCTGATTCTAGAAAAAGAGAAATAGAAAAAGCCAGTAAAAAAGAGTTTGTTGGATTTTTACGTGGCGGACTACATAGGGTTATGAGCGCGCTAATACGTAGATAGTTGTAGTGACGCCTTAGAGCGCGTTCTCACCCGTCATAATATTATTGACCGTGATTTTTGCGATTTCCTCTAAGGCTTCGAGCGTGAAGAACCCTTGGTGGCCCGTTATTAAAACGTTCGGAAACGTAGTTAAGCGCTGAAAAATATCATCCTGAATTATGTCTTGTGAATGATCGCTAAAAAACAGTTCGGATTCTCTTTCGTAGACATCTAGCCCTAAATATCCAATTTTTTTCGACTTAAGCCCTTTAATGATGGCATTGTCATCGACGAGCCCGCCTCTTGACGTATTAATTAGCATGACGCCTTGAGGCATTTTATCAATACTCTTAGCATTGATTATATGATGACTCTGTTCGTTGAGCGGGCAGTGCAGGGTAACTATAACGCTTTTTTCAAGTAGTTCATTTAGCGTTACATAATGGGCTCCCATTGCGGTTACATCACTATTTGGATGCGGATCGAAGCAAAGCACATGACATCCAAACCCCAATAGTATGCGAATAACCGCTTGCCCAATCTTTCCTGTGCCAATTACCCCTACGGTTTTACCGTGAAGCGTAAAGCCCATCAATCCTCCAAGATTGAAGTTGCCTTCGCGTACTCGGTTGTATGCTTTATGTGTTTTTCGGTTCAACGTAAGGATTAGCGCAACTGTATGTTCAGCTACGGTTTCAGGGCTATAAGCGGGTACGCGGCTTACAGTGATACCTGCCTTTGCTGCTGCATCAACATCAACATTGTTGAAGCCAGCGCAGCGAAGCGCAATGTGTTTAACCCCACAGTGTTTTAGAACTTCAATGGTTTTCCTATTAATGTCGTCATTTACAAACACAACAACATCGCTGAATCCACAGCAACACGCGGTTGAAGCGTTCAGTGGGTGTTCAAAAAATGTGGCATTGATGGTTTTGTCACTAGCACCGTTTAATGTTTCCAGCAATTCAGAAAACAGAGCGTGTTCATAAGAGCGAGTACTAAAAAAAGCGATGTTTTTGTGTTGTTGGTCGCTGAGGTTATCGTGCGCTTTTTTACGTGCAGAGGTATTCATTTTAGTACCCAGTTAAGTCACTTAGACGGCAAAAAATTACCACATTCACATTCAAACTACATAGATGTAGATCAATAAATCTAGCGGGATGTATTGAGCACTAACGCATTAGGTATATTTCAAAACGCTCGTTCACTGCCGCCATGCCGGCGGCTATCTAAACTGCAAAGCGTACTAATGCGCTGATAAAAGCTTAGCGATGTCTTTCTCAATGGCTTCTGGTTTTACAGTAGGCGCATAACGTTTTAGCACCTTGCCTTGAGCATTAACTAAGAACTTAGTGAAGTTCCATTTTATACGTTTTGTGCCAAGAAGACCGGGGGCTTCGTTTTTCAATTCCTCAAAGAGCGGATTGGCATCTGGACCATTTACATTTGTTTTCTTAAATAATGGGAATGAAACGCCAAAATTAAGGCTACAAAATTGCGCAATATCTTCGTCGCTACCTGGCTCTTGATGTCCGAACTGATCGCAGGGAAATCCTAAAATTTCAAAGCCCTTATCGTTGTATTTTTTATGGAGCGACTCTAGTCCTTCATATTGAGGAGTAAAGCCACATTTGCTTGCCGTATTAACAATAAGTAATACCTTACCCTTGTATTGTTCAAGGGTAGTTTGTTCACCGTTGTTCAACGTAATAGCGTGTTCATAGAGCGCCAAAATTATTTTCCTATATTTTTGTTGTTGTTAAGTCTGTTACTCTTAGGTAATCCAACCATCTTTGTTAAGTATCTAGAGTATATTTTGTATGAGTAATTTGAAAGTGAGTTTTTTGGGCTTGGGTGTAATGGGCTATCCTATGGCAGGGCACTTGAGCAAAGCTGGCTATTCGGTCACTGTTTATAATCGTACCTCTCAAAAGGCGCAGGATTGGCTTTCAACCTATAACACTGGTGACGCTAAAGTCAGTGCTAGCAATACCGTTGCGCAGGCGTGTGAAGGCGCTGACATCGTATTTATGTGTGTGGGTAACGACAATGATGTAAGAGATGTGGGCACACAGGCGTTAGCAGTGATGAAGACGGGCAGTGTGCTGGTCGATCATACGACTGCATCAGCAGATATTGCCAGAGAACTATATAAAAGCTGCCAAGATAAGCAAGTTGGCTTCTTGGATGCACCAGTTTCTGGTGGCCAGGCTGGGGCTGAGAATGGGCAGCTGACCATTATGGTGGGCGGCGATGAAGACGTATACAGCAAGGTTGAGCCGGTAATGGCACATTATGCACGACACAGTCAGTTACTTGGTAAGAGTGGCAGCGGTCAACTAGCAAAAATGATGAATCAGATTTGTATTGCCGGCATTGTACAAGGCTTGGCTGAAGCACTACATTTTGGCCAGCGTGCTGGGCTTGATTGTAATGCGGTTGTCGATGTTATTAGCAAAGGCGCAGCTCAGTCGTGGCAGATGGAAAACAGAGCCAGCACGATGCTAAATAACAGCTTTGATTTTGGTTTTGCTGTTGATTGGATGCGTAAAGACTTAAGTATTGCATTGGATGAAGCGCGTAAGAACGGTTCGACTTTGGCGCTAACGGCACTTGTTGATCAATATTATGCAGATGTTCAAAAGCTTGGTGGCGGCCGTTGGGATACATCGAGTTTGCTTACCCGACTCAAATAACGCTAACAGACTAACAAGAATAAAAGGCCCGCTGGTTTACAGTAAAATGTACTAAACAGCGAAAAACAGTGGCGTTCTGGAAGCGGTGCGTTGTTATCCATAACGCAGGTTATGGATGTTGCTTTAGTCATTTGCTAATTAAACATTACAGCGCCTGTTCTTGAGCAGATAGCGTAAGCTGTTCCAAACGGGCCTTGTTAACGTCATTCAAGGGGAGTGACATTATCTTGTCGAGTAGCTGTCTGACGTTAAATTTTCGGTAAACACCTGTGTCTGACTCAATCATGCACTGAAGAAGGTTTAAGCCAAATGCTGCGGTATCGGGGGAGAGTTGGAAAGCATCATAAAAATGCCTCATTGCCTTGTTGAATAAGCCTTCGATAAAGAGTTGTGTGCCGGCCTCGTTTATAGAAATGGCCTGTTCGCGATTTAAACCTAACCTTTCTCCACCCGAAAAAATCAGCTCGTCATTCATAACCTGTTCTGAAATAGCTTGTAACTCTGCGTTTTTGCGCTTAGCCATCAAGAGTAACTCACCAGCTTTGCGTTCATCTCCAAGACCGTGATGTACTTTTGCGGCAATAACGAGGATAGACGGCTCAGTGCGAAGGTAGTTGTCGAAGTAGTCGCTTTCAAGCAAATGTGCTGCTTTTTCTAAGTCGCCGTCCAGCACAGCCGAGAAAGCCAAAAGGTAGTCTCTTTTTTGTAAAGTCTGCGGGTCGCCCTGACTTCTTCCGGCAATGCCTACTAATTTTCTAGCCTGAGACAAGCTTTCTTTTCTATTGGTTTCAGGCGACTCTTCTGCAAGAAACAAATAGAACTCAGCGAGCTCAAACGTAAAGTCATTGAACCTGTCTTTTGCACTGCGATGCATAGCCCGTTTCTTCTGTAAGAGATCGATGGCTTCTACAACCTTATCCTGCTTTTGATAGGCAATGGTTTTTAACTTTGCAGCCGGTAGGCTTAATTCACTAAACTTAATTTCATTTAAGTATTTTTCTACTTGATCGTAGGAGTCTTGTTCAAATGATATGGATGCAAGCCATTCAAATGCCTTGTCGCGAGCCAAGCTAGAGTTAACCATTTGGCTCAAATGGCTTTTGCAATGTGGCCATTGACCCGAAGCGTACTGGCACTTTACTTTTCCCCATTGTGCCCAAAGGACTTTGTCAGAGCGGGTTAACACGTCGTCATAAATACTCAACGCTCGTTGTAAATCACCATTCTCAAAAAGAAGACGCGCATAAAGCTTTCTAATTTCAGCAACAAGCCGAGGAGGAATGCCTTCGGTGATCTTAGCTCTAACGACACTAATTGCTCGGTCAAGTTGTTTGTTATCCAGCGCGTGCAATACGTTTTTAACAAAGTCTCGATAACTTAAGTAATGGTTAATTTGGCGGGTTAGTGAAGCAATGGTGTATGGCTTAATAAGCAAAACGTCAGGCTGTAAATCCATTATACGGCCAATAATTTGCGGTGAGCGATCAGACGTTAAGAAAATAATGCCTGTGCTAGGTCTTATAAAGCCTGCCTCTCTTAAACTCTGGATCCATTCCACGCCTGTTTTGCCTTGACCTAGGTGATAGTCCATTAACAGGAGTTCAAAGTTTTGCTTTTTAAGTGCCGCTTTCAGTTCTACACCAGATGCAAAGCTACTTACCGATAAGTTAGCAATTGACATTAAATGTCCTCGAAGCGCAGTCCGAGCAGTAGCATTGTCTTCTACTATAGCTATTCTGAATTCCACGGCGACCAAACAAGGTTTACTTACATCAACCTAGCTTATCAGCGGCGAGATAAAAGTGCATTATTAAAAAGGATAACTTTTTTCTGCTTCGTGCTGGAGTCTATAAAGAAACAGCATTTCTCGTCACAAAATATTTACGTTAACCCTCAATGTTTTTGAATAAAAATTTACCTTTACGTTTACGTAAGGGGTAAGTATTGGTTATTGTAGTTCAAAAGCAAATCAATTGAGGGTATGCCTAATGAATTTTGAATTAACCGATGATCAGTTAGCCTTTGAAGACACCGCCCGTCAATTCGCTCAGCAAGAGCTAGCACCTAACGCCGCTATGTGGGATAGAGAACATCACTTCCCAGTAGAAGCATTAAAGAAAGCGGGTGAATTGGGCTTCTGTGGATTGTATGCGCCTGAGGGTGCAGGTGGGCTGGGTTTATCCAGGCTAGATTCCTCCATAATCTTCGAGCAGCTTTCAATGGGATGTACCACGACTACAGCTATGTTAACCATACATAACATGGCAACGTGGATGATTGCCACTTGGGGCACCAGTGAAGTTAAAGATATGTGGTGTGACCAACTGGTAACCGGTGACAAGCTGGCATCATATTGCCTAACCGAGCCTGGCGCTGGTTCTGATGCAGCGTCGCTAAAAACAAAGGCGACGAAAGCTGACGGTGGGTATGTCCTTAACGGGTCTAAGGTGTTTATCTCTGGTGCTGGCAGTACGGATGTTCTTGTTGTAATGGCGCGTACGGGGGAAGATGGTCCTAAGGGCGTATCTGCATTCGCGGTTCCGGCTAATGCCGACGGGATTGAGTACGGTAAAGCCGAAGAAAAAATGGGGTGGAATGCACAGCCCACTCGTATGATCACGTTCGATAACGTGAAATTAGATGCTAGTTGGTTACTTGGCGAGGAAGGACAAGGCTTTAAAATGGCCATGCAAGGGCTTGATGGCGGCCGAATTAATATTGCAACTTGCTCGGTAGGAACTGCACAGCAGGCGCTAAACGTTGCGCGTGACTACATGAATGAACGTGAGCAGTTTGGTAAACCTATTGCAGGTTTCCAGGCATTACAGTTTAAATTAGCTGATATGGCTACTGAACTTGTCGCAGCGAGACAAATGGTACGTATGGCGGCTTGTAAGCTGGATAATAACGACCCAGACAAAACCACCTATTGCGCTATGGCGAAAAGGTACGCGACAGATGTTGGTTTCAATGTATGTAACGATGCACTTCAGCTACACGGCGGGTACGGTTATATCAAAGAATATCCGTTGGAGCGTCACTTCAGAGATGTTCGCGTACATCAAATATTGGAAGGCACCAATGAAATTATGCGCGTTATCATTGGTAGACGTTTGCTGTCAGATGAGAGAAGTGTACTGTAGTACACTTCGCTAACGAACTAATTCAGGCACGATTTAATGGACTATGGGAAGGAGTGAAAATGACAGATGTGGAATCGGTAGTCATTGTTGATGAAATCAAGACGTCTAGCAACGACTACACAATAGGCCGTTTAACGCTTAACAAGCCAAAGGCATTAAATGCATTGGATTTGGAAATGGCTAGCATCATGCTTGACGCGCTTCAGCGATGGCAGTCTCGCAACGATATCGTAGCTGTTGTGATCGATGCTGCTGGCGAGAAGGCATTTTGCGCCGGTGGTGACATAGTGTCTATGTACAAATCGATGGTGGAAGCTAATGGGCAAATTCCAGCTTTCTTAGAAACATTTTTCGAAACTGAGTACACGCTAGATTATACTATTCACAATTACAGTAAGCCTATTGTTGTATGGGGCAGTGGTATTGTTATGGGCGGTGGCATGGGACTTCTATGCGGTGCAAGCCATCGAATAGTAACCGAAACCTCTCGTCTTGCTATGCCGGAAATTACGATAGGTTTGTACCCGGACGTAGGCGGAAGCTATTTTCTACCTCGCTTACCAGGTAAAGCAGGTCTCTTCCTAGGTTTAACAGGCGGCCAAATGAATGGCTCCGATGCTTGCTTTGTAGGGCTTGCAGACAGTTTGCTGGCGAGTACCGAAAAAGACACTTTGCTTAATACCCTCGTAGAATACACGTGGGAAAAGACCGACAGCGAAAGTTTGGCTTCTAGTGTTTCGCACATTATCGACACAATGAAAACGCCAGAAGAACTTCCCAATGGCAACGTTGAGCCGAATATGGCACTTATTAATGACTTGTGTTCGGCTGACAATGTTACCGACGTAGTTCATGCCATTCTTAACGCAGACATGAGTGAGAATAAGTGGTTACAGAGAGCGCAAAGCACTCTAGCCAAAGGTTCTCCTATCACTATGCATTTGGTTTTCGAGCAATGTAAGAAAGGTGCGAATATGACGTTGGCTGACTGTTTTAGAATGGAAGCTGATATGTCCTGTCGATGTGGAGAAAGTGGTGAGTTCCAAGAGGGGGTAAGAGCGCTTTTGATTGATAAAGACATGTCACCACAGTGGAAATACAAAACAGTAGATGAAGTGCCGCAAAGCGCAATAGCACATTTCTTCACTTCGCCATGGGCTGAAGAGCAACATCCATTGGCAAAGTTGTAGTGTAAAAGTTCTCCAAATAAGCACGAAAGCGCCCAGTATTAGTGTTAACTCGGCGTGTGATGTTGTTACGCTTATTGCCGTAAAGGTGTCGGGTTTGATATCCTTTACGGCAAATTCTCAGTAAAAAGAACCTGTCATGTGGCACTGCCCACTTTGTAAACTCCCTATCTCATTACATACAACGCCTATTCGCTGCGAAAATAACCATACCTTCGATAAAGCGAAATCTGGTTACGTTAACCTTTTGCCCGTTCAATTTAAAAAATCGAAACTTCCGGGTGACGACAAAGCAATGGTGAGAGCCAGAAGGGAATTCCATCAATTAAATGCCTATAAGCCGTTGAAAGATAAATTAGTGACGCTGGTGGAAAAGGTACTAAATGAAACGGCAACCAATGACGAAGCATCAAAGAATGCCATAAAGGTTTATGACGCGGGTTGTGGTGAGGGGAGTTACTTGGATGCGATGGTACAAGGACTTTCAGCGAGTGGTTTAAAGGTTGAAGGAGCAGGTAGCGATATCGCCAAAATCGCAATAGAGCTGGCAGCTAAAGCGTACAAACAAGCACAGTTCGTTGTTGCTAGCAGTTTCGATTTACCCCTAAGCGGTAACTCGCAAGATGTGATGATTCAGGTTTTCGCACCTGGAAGTAATGAAGAATATGTGAGGGCTCTTAAAAACAATGGCCTTTTAGTGACGGTCGATCCTGCGCCTGAACACCTGTTTGAGCTTAAACAGCAGGTGTACGACAATCCAAGACAGCATGAAATCGACAACCAAGAACGAGATGGGCTTACACGGGTTTACAATGAATGTTTTTCCTTTCCTATCCATTTCGAAAGCGAAGAACATGCGCTGGCACTTATCAGAATGACGCCGTTTTACTGGAAACTGCCAAACGGCAAAATCGATGAGATTGTTGAAACGTTGAAAAGCGTAACTGCAGACTTCCATATTCAGCTATGGCAAAAAACACCACAGTAATATCTAATACCAGTCCGCATAGATCATTACCCACTCAGCGAGAGTTAAAATGTTCGTAATCGCGGCGTGTTACCGCAGGTATAGTGGTTC
>NZ_JANHZQ010000072.1:0-13839 GCF_041414725.1 Alteromonas sp. DY56-G5
TGAACACTCCGAATTTCACTATGCCTATTAGATCAAAGCCCCAGACTTTCGTCTAGGGCTTTTTCAACAGTCTGAGGGCGATAAATATCGCCCTTTATTTTTATGTCTTCAACTTTTAATCTTGCGGCACCTATGACGCTTTGCAAAAGCGCTAGCCAAAGAAAAATGCGCTGGGTTGGAACAGCTTTTCCACGTCGTTGATGTACTTCTTATCAACCAAGAACAAAATTACATGGTCGTTTGCTTCAATCTTGGTATCGCTGTGAGCAATAATCACCTGATCGTCTCGAACAATAGCCCCAATCGTGGTACCTGGCGGTAGTTTAATATCGCCTATTTGTTTGCCAACCACCTTAGAGGTATTTTCATCACCGTGCGCTATCGCTTCAATAGCCTCGGCAGCACCTCGTCGTAATGAGTACACGTTTACAATGTCACCTCGACGTACGTGAGTCAGTAGCGCCGAGATAGTGGCTTGTTGAGGTGAAAACGCGATATCTATCTCACCGCCTTGCACCAAGTCCACATAAGCACTTCGCTGGATAAGCACCATGGCTTTTTGTGCACCCATACGCTTTGCCAGCATGGCTGACATGATATTCGCTTCATCGTCGTTGGTAACGGCTATGAAAGCGTCAACTTGCTCGATATTTTCTTCACTTAGCAATTCAGGGTCAGACGCGTCACCGCTAAATACAATGGTTTTATCTAAGTTCGCAGATAAATATTTGGCCCTTTCTGGGCTGTATTCAATAAGCTTAACGTTATGATTGTGCTCTAACTTTTTCGCAAGGCCTGCGCCAATCAAGCCACCACCGGCTATCATAATTCGTTTGTAGCTTGATTCGAGCTTTTGAAGCTCACTCATTACTGCGCGAATGTGCTTGGTAGCGGCAATGAAGAACACTTCATCATCGGCCTCAATAACCGTGGTACCTAACGGGCGAATAGGGCGGCCGCGTCGGTAAATGGCAGCAACCCGAGTTTCAACGTTAGGCATGTGGTCTTTAAGCGCAGATAACGCGTGGCCTACCAATAAGCCACCGTAATAGGCTTTAACCGCAACAAGGCTGGCCTTGCCTTCAGCAAACTCAACCACCTGAAGTGCACCCGGGTAGTCAATAAGACGTTTGATGGCCTTAGTTACCAACTGCTCAGGAGCGATAATGTGGTCAACGGGAATGTCTTGCTGCTTATATAGCTGCTCTTGGTAAATGATGTACTGTTCAGAGCGCACGCGAGCGATTTTAGTGGGTGTTTTAAATAGGCTGTAGGCCACCTGACAGGCCAACATATTGCTTTCATCACTATTGGTTACGGCAATCAGCATATCTGCATCTTCCGCACCGGCCTTACGCAACACATCAGGATGTGATCCCACGCCTGTTACTACTTGTAAATCAAGACGGTCTTGAAGTGCGCGCAATATAGTGGGGTCAGAGTCAATAACCGTTATTTCGTTATTCTCACCCACTAAGTTTTCAGCAAGTGTTCCGCCTACTTGGCCGGCCCCTAAAATGATGATCTTCATCGTTATTATTTTGCCTTCATATTCGTGCAAGTCTTAACTGTGTGACGTTGCACAACTATTGAACTCAGTCTGCTGACTTTACCAGCCTCGCATAATAGAAACCATCCATTTGTTGCTCCCCTGGCGTTATCTGGCGCCCGGGTTTATCAACGGTTTCTGTTTTCACTATGGGCGATAACGAGGCATCTGGAGTGTCGGCGAGAAACTGCTGTATTTGCGCCATGTTCTCTTTTGGCAAAATAGAACATGTTGCATAAAGCAGCGTGCCGCCTGGCTTTAATAGACCCCACAACGTTTCTAATATACGCCGTTGAAGCTGTGCTAAATTGTCGATGTCATTGGCTTTTCGAAGCCAGCGAATATCTGGGTGACGTCGAATCACGCCGGTAGCAGAGCAGGGGGCATCCAGTAATATTCTGTCGAAGGGCTTTCCGTCCCACCAGGTATCAGGATTAGCTGCATCACCTTGCTTGATATCGACAGTGTGCTTAAGGCGAGTCATGTTTTCTTCTACCCGTTTTAGGCGGGTAGCATCAGCATCAAGCGCTAATACGTACTGCGTATCAGGTGCAGACTCAACAATGTGCCCTGTTTTTCCGCCTGGTGCGGCGCAACAGTCTAGAATGCGTTCGTTCGCTTGAGGCTTTAGGTAATGTGCGGCTAATTGCGCTGCCCCATCTTGTACCGCAAAGTGACCTTTTTCAAAACCAGGCAGGGCAGTAATGTCTTCTCGCTTAGTCAGAATTACGGCATCAGCATGGTTTGCGCTAAGGGTATATTCAACCCCTGCTTTATCTAACGCCTGAGTAAATGCTGCCAAGGATGTTTGCAACTTATTTACGCGAAGCCAAATGGGGGCCATGGCATTCGTTTCGTTACGAACTTGCTCGGCGTCGTCACCATAGGCGTTCTCTATTGCCTTAAACAACCACTTTGGCAAGCCGCTGTTTATGATTGCGTCGTCTACAGGTTTGTCTGCAAGGTTCTCTCGCTGAAAATTACGTAGTACCGCATTAACTAACCCTTTTAACCCTGAGGCATTTAAATAAGATGCTGCGGCGACGGTTTCGCCAACGGCGGCGTGGTTGCTAACGCGGGAAAAATTAAGCTGGTACAAACCAAGAAGTATAAGATGTTCTATGACTTTCTTGTTGCCTTTTAGAGGCCTATCCAACAAAGAGCGCAGCCAGTGCTGTAAAAGGGGAAGGCGACGCATTACCCCTAGTGACATCTCTTGAATCCATGCGTTATCTTTGGCGTTGTGTCTGCGCTGAACGCGTTCTAAGCACTCACGCGATGACTTGCCTTGCTCTAAAATTTGATAGATGGCCCACGCACAATCTGCACGCAGGTTTTTTTGTTTGGGAAGGGGTAATGGTTTCACGTTTAGTCCGCTTGTGTCAGACAACGGCCCACTTCAAACCACGTTTGGCGAGCATTGATAACGTCTGACGCTGGAAGCGCCTTTTTGCCAGGAATTTGAAGAGATGTAATGCATAGAGCATCGCGCCCCGTAGCGATAGTAATGCCCTCTTTATTGGCACTGATTACCGTACCTGGCGTGGCACCGTTATTTAAAGGAACAACGCTGGCAGACCATACTTTAACGTTCTGATCTTCGACCTGCATCCACGCTACAGGCCAAGGATTGAAGGCGCGGATATTACGCTCTATTTGTTCTGCATCGTCTGCCCAATTAATAAGGGCTTCTTCTTTAGATAGCTTTTTCGCATAGGTGGCTTGAGAATCATCTTGTTTGGTAGGTGTGTAACGATCAAATTCATTAACGACCTCGACCAACGCTTGTGGTCCCAGCTCTGCAAGCTTTTCATATAAGGTGGCGCTGGTGTCTTCAGGTGTAATAGGTAATGTTGCAATATGCAGCATATCACCCGTATCTAAGCCTTCGTCCATTTGCATTATGGTTACGCCAGTTTCAGCGTCACCCGCCCAGATTGAACGCTGGATTGGAGCGGCGCCTCGCCACTTGGGCAAAATAGAGCCGTGCACGTTAATGCAACCTAGCTTAGGTGCGTTTAACACTGCTGTAGGCAGTATCAGTCCATAAGCAACAACTACCATTAAGTCGGCATTGAGCGAGGCTAATTCTTCCTGAGCGTCTTGAGCTTTAAGCGATTGAGGCTGGTATACAGGAATGGCGTTTTCTTCTGCTAATACTTTAACCGGGCTAGCCGTAAGTTTCTTACCTCGCCCTGCAGGTCTATCAGGCTGGGTGTAAACAGCAATGACTTCGTGCTCGCTCTCGAGTAACGCTGATAGATGTTTAGCTGCAAAATCCGGAGTACCGGCAAAAATCACTTTCAATGGAGTTGTCACGTTATTCCTTAGGCTTTTGCCGCAAGACGCGCTTCTTTCTCAAGCTTTTTACGAATACGTTGGCGCTTAAGCGGTGAAAGGTAATCAATAAACAGTTTACCTTTTAAATGGTCGAGCTCGTGCTGAATACAAATCGCTAACAAACCTTCTGCATCCAACTCAAAGTTTTCGCCGTTTTGGTCTAGCGCTTTTACCGTAATTGCTTCGGCGCGCTCAACTTTCGCGTAATTACCCGGCACTGATAAACAGCCTTCTTCGCTAATCGTGGAGCCATCTTTACGAATGATTTCAGGGTTAATAAATACGCGTGGCTCGTTTTGATCTTCTGATACGTCCATTACAACAACTTGAACGTGACGGTTAACTTGCGTTGCGGCAAGGCCAATACCGTTCTCGTCTTTCATGGTTTCGAACATGTCCGATACCAATTGTTTAATTTCGTCGTTAACCTCTTCAACCGGCTTAGCTACCGTGCGAAGACGTTCATCAGGAAAACTTAATACGTCTAAAATTGCCATTTCTCGCTTACTTCACCTTTTCGCTGTATAAATTCATATACGATCTAATTGCCAGCACACTTTACAGTGCTTATTAAGTTACTATTCTAACGTATATCGGGCTGTTTCGTGCAGTTTTTTACCGAAACCCTATTAGAATACCTAGTTATGCCGATATAGTGCTATTGTCTGAAAAATCAACAATAAGTGACAGTGAATAATTTGCAGGTGGTTAATTTGAAAAAGCGATTGATTTACGCGCGTCGTGCAGCATTGTTTATCTTAGGTGCACTGCTTTCTTTGCCTACCTTTGCGCTGCAGCTAAAAGAGAGCGCGCCAGAAACCTACACAGTAAAGCGTGGAGACACGCTATGGGCAATCGCTAACGTCTTTCTCAACGAGCCTTGGCTCTGGCCTGAATTATGGCGAACCAACACCCAAATCGACAATCCACACCTTATTTACCCGGGCGATGTTATCGTCGTTGGGTATGTTGATGGGCAGCCTGTATTAAGTGTAAAGCGCGACAAACCTTCCTATAAGCTTTCTCCGGCTACCGATAAGCGAGTAAAACCGAAGCCTGTTGATGTGTTGTCGTGGACATCTATCTCTCCATTCATTAGACAACATATGCTGCTAGACGAGGAAAGCTATGCTTCGCTACCTAAATTGCTGGGTAATCAGGATGGAAACGTAAGGTTTGCGTCTGATGATTTTGTGTTAAGCCAGCAACAATTCAGTACCGACGATCAGTACAGAGTAGTAAGAAAGCACGCTACGATTAGAAATCTTGATGGGGAAATCCTTGGTATTCAAGTTACCCATGTTTCAACAGCTTCACTAGTGGAAAAAGATGAAGGTAGCAACACGATGTTGCTTTTCATCGACGATGCGAACCAAGAAGCTAAGCGCGGTGATAAGTTAATGGCGGGTGGATTTGAACATCCTGAAGGCTTTGAACTTGTTCCGGCTACTTCGCAGCGAGGCGCAATAGTTGGAGATTTGCATGATCACGATTTACTTGGCAAATACGACGTTGTCATTCTTGATTTAGGCAGTATGGAAGTAGCGCCAGGTACGGTCCTGGGGCTTTACTCACAAGGTCCAGCCATTATTGACGAAGAAAGTCCACGCTATGTAGATGAACCCGGCGCGAACACTGGTGGTGAGTGGTTTATCGATACAGTATCGCAACCCGCGCTTAAAGTAGGTGAAGTTGTTGTGTTTAAAACATTTGATGCGGCAAGTTACGGATTAATTACGCGAGCGAATAAGGGGATAAAGCGCGGCTTCATTGTCGCCAAGCCTTAAACGTTGCATGGTTCATTGTCGCTCGCATTAGGAGCGATAATGGCACTACAATCTTCTCAGTTAGACAGCGAAACATTAGCATGGATAGCGCTGGCTTCCGCTCAGCGTGTTTCACCTAAACTATGGCTACAGGCTCTCGAAAAGTATCAACTTTCTACTGTCGATTTAGGCAGCAACGCGTCTACGCTGCCTAACGAGGTTAAACAACTCACTAACAACATTTCACCGCCTCTTATTGATGCAGCAATAAACTGGCTGCAAGCGAGCGACAATAGACACATCGTGCCGTTGTCATCGCCTGACTATCCAGAATCACTTAAGCAATTAGACAGTCCGCCCCTCGCGCTATTTGCCACGGGAAACAAAGCCCTACTTCAAAAACCGCAGATTGCCATAGTGGGGAGCAGAAGGGCCAGCCTTCAGGGTAAGCGTACCGCAAACGACATTGCTTATGGGTTATCTAGTAGCGGAGTTGTAGTGACGAGCGGCCTTGCCATGGGCATTGATAGCGCCGCCCATCAAGGCGCACTGTCTGGTAGCACCGGAACCATTGCGGTAATGGGTACGGGACCTGAAAAGGTATATCCGGCTAAAAATAGTAAGCTCTATGAAGCTATCAACAATGACGGAGGTGTTACCGTTACAGAGTTTTTTCCGGGGCAGGGACCTAAGCCTTGGCATTTTCCAAGGCGAAATCGAATTATCGCAGCGTTATCCCTTGGAACCTTAGTGGTAGAGGCAAAAATTAAGAGTGGCACCTTGATAACTGCAAATTTGGCCGCAGATATGGGGCGGGAAGTATTCGCTGTGCCGGGTAATATCGCTAACGCTTACGCTGAAGGTTGCCACTGGTTAATCCAACAGGGCGCCAAATTAGTAACAAATATAAGCGACATTCTAGATGAAGTTGGCGTTCAGCCGGAACAACTAGGCTTGAATGTTGACGAGCAAAACGAAAAAAGTACAGCGAATAGCTTGGCAACCGATAAATTATTAGCTAGTGTGGATTATGACATCACCGCTATTGATGTCATAGCCCAGCGCAATGCCTTATCTGTATCGCAAGCAATGGCATCATTATTAGAATATGAGTTGCGTGGTTTAGTGGCCGCTGTCCCTGGTGGTTACGTTAAATTGAGGGGAAAATAATATGTTCGATATCCTCATGTATCTGTTTGAAAACTTCATTCACAGTGAAACGGAAATTCGTGTTGACCAAGACGAGTTAACGGAAGAGCTTGTGCGCGCAGGATTTCATCACGATGAGATTTATAAAGCCCTCGCATGGTTAGAAAAGTTAGCGGCACTGCAAGAGACGGACATCAAACCGTACTTTTGCAAAGGTATTAGCACTAGCTTAAGCCGTATTTACACGCATGAAGAACAAATGCGTTTAGATGTGGAATGTCGCGGTTTTCTTATGTTCTTAGAACAGGTTAATGTGTTGGATGCCTCCACACGCGAAATGGTTATAGATCGCGTTATGGAAATTGATTCCAATGAATTTTGCTTGGAAGACCTGAAGTGGGTTGTGCTAATGGTACTATTCAACGTACCTGGCAAAGAGAAAGCCTACGCACAAATGGAAGATCTTTTGTTCGAAGAGCCAGATGGTGTTCTGCATTAATGCAGTTGTAGTCACTGGTATTTGAATCTTTACTTAAAAATGCGCTGTGAAATTGCAGCGCGTTTAAGGCCTTAACGTCCAATACATGTCTAAAATAGACCATTCACTCTTTTCAGCGCACGAGCATGCTCTCGATGATAATTTCGGAGATTGCCCCGAGTGCGGTAAACCTCTTCATATAAAGAACAGTAAATCCGGCCCTTTTATCGGGTGTACGGGCTATCCGGAATGTAGCTTTAGTAAGCCACTTCACGATAAACAAACCACCATACTGAAAACCTTAGACGGTGTAGCCTGCCCTGAATGCGCATCCGACTTAGCCATAAAGAAAGGGCGGTTTGGCATGTTTATCGGCTGTACCAATTTTCCTTCATGCCATCACATAGAGCCCATTAAAGAAAAAGAAGATACTATGGTGGATTGTCCAAAGTGTAAGAAAGGGCATCTAATCTCGCGTACTAACAAATACGGCAAACAGTTTTTTGCGTGCAACCATTATCCACAATGTCGATATGTGCTAAATTTCACGCCGGTAAATGAAAGCTGCCCAGACTGCGGTTGGGGAGTATTGATAGATAAAAAGGGGCAGTTACAGTGTCCTCAGCCTAGTTGTGGCTTTAAAAAGTAATTATACGAACAACTAAACGAAGAACTATACGTAGAGATTAAAACCATGTCTGATATCCAAAATGGGAACGTAAACACGTTTACCCCCGTTGAGGCTAACTCACCTGAAGTAGACCCTGTTGTTGCCGCATTCCAAGCTGGCAGTTTAATCGTTTATCCAACCGAAGCGGTAATGGGCATCGGATGTGACCCCGACAATG
Organism: Alteromonas sp. DY56-G5; assembly: GCF_041414725.1. NCBI lineage: Bacteria > Pseudomonadati > Pseudomonadota > Gammaproteobacteria > Alteromonadales > Alteromonadaceae > Alteromonas > Alteromonas sp. DY56-G5. The sequence goes on from NZ_JANHZQ010000072.1 coordinate 8,131, forward strand.
AAGACGCTGTAAATGCGCTGTTAGAGATAAAACAGCGACCGGTAGAAAAGGGCGTGATCTTGATTGCTGCAAACTACAGTCAGCTACTGCCTTATGTTAACGATAACGCCATTCGCCCTGACAGACGCACCGATATTTTTTCGAGCTGGCCAGGCCCTAATACTTGGCTATTACCTAAGTCGTCATCTGCGCCAGTTTGGTTAACCGGCAAGCATAGTAAAATAGCGGTGCGCGTAACTAATCACCCTGTAGTAGTGGAATTGTGCAACAAGTTAGGTAAACCGTTAGTTTCTACAAGCGCTAACCTGACCGGCCAACCGCCAGCCATCACCACTGAAGAGGCAAAAGCCGTATTCGCTGATTCCGTTTTCTATGTAGAAGGGGAAGTAGGCGGTGCAACTAAACCCAGTACCATTCGCGATGGTGACACAGCAGAGGTAATAAGAGCATGACATCAGCAGAATTACTGGACGGTAAAAATGCCCCTGAAGTAATAGAACAAGTAAAAAGCTATTTACTAGGGCTGCAAGACACCATCTGTCAAACCCTTGAACTTGCCGACGGTAAGGGCCAGTTTGTTGAAGACAGCTGGCAGCGAGAAGAAGGTGGCGGTGGCCGTTCTCGAGTACTAAAAAATGGTGCGGTGATTGAACAAGGCGGCGTTAACTTTTCTCATGTGTTTGGCAGTCAAATGCCTGCTTCAGCAACGGCTAATCGCCCTGAGCTTGCGGGAAGAAACTTTCAAGCAATGGGTGTATCACTCGTTATTCATCCACATAACCCGTATATCCCAACGTCACATGCTAATGTTCGCTTTTTCATTGCAGAAAAAGAGGGCGAAGCACCTATCTGGTGGTTTGGCGGCGGCTTCGACTTGACGCCATTTTATCCGTTTAAAGATGACGTTTTACACTGGCATGATACTGCTAAAAAATTATGTAAGCCGTTTGGCGATGATGTCTACCCTAAGTACAAAAAGTGGTGCGACGACTACTTTTACTTAAAGCATCGCAATGAAACTCGCGGAGTGGGCGGTTTATTCTTCGACGACCTGAATGAATGGGGCTTTGAACAGTCATTTGCATTTATGCAGGCTGTTGGTAATGGCTTTATCGATGCTTACGTTCCTATTGTTGAGCGCCGTAAGCAAACTGATTTCGGTGAAAGAGAGCGTGATTTCCAACTTTATCGCCGGGGCCGCTACGTTGAATTTAACCTTGTATTCGACCGGGGCACTTTATTTGGACTGCAAACCGGCGGGCGTACTGAATCAATTCTAATGTCGATGCCGCCGCTAGCGCGTTGGGAGTATTGCTACACGCCTGCACCAGGTAGCGCCGAGGCCAAGCTGACAGACTGGTTAAAACCTACTGATTGGTGATTAATTATTAAATAAGGCAGCGCTTAAATCCTTACGCGGACCGCCGATAGCAGCTTTCATCTTTAATGACTAAAAAACGCCGTATTAACGTTAATGCGGCGTTTTTTTTGATCTACATCAAGGTGGAATATCATCTGTGTTTCAGTGAGTTATCAAACTTGCGCTGGATCAATGTTTCTCTTAACCACAGGCGTAAAGTAGCGCCATCTTAGTTAAACACAAAAGAGACACATCATGCGCAAACACTTTTTATCTGCATCTGCACTTTGCCTTACACTTGCTGCACTCTCACCTTTAGCTAGCGCTCACCAGCAGGGCGACTGGATTGTTCGTGGCGGTCTTACGACCGTTGCTCCTGACGAATCGACTTCTAACATCGTCGCGGGTGGAACTGATCTTGGCGTGGCTCTTAATATCGATAACGATACTCAGCTAGGTTTAAATGTAGCGTACTTTATTACTGACAATATTAATATCGAGCTGCTTGCCGCAACGCCCTTTAAGCACGACGTTAATTTTTCTGTTGCTGACCCGTTAGGGACGGGTAATCAGCTTGGTGAAGTCACGCATCTTCCTCCTACGCTTACCGCAAACTACTATTTTAATGATGCCAGCTCTGCGTTTCAGCCATACATTGGTGCAGGTATCAACTATACCTTTATCTTTGATGAAGAGTTTACAGGTGCGAATGAAACAGCTGGCTTAAGCGACCTATCGCTTGATAATTCATTTGGCTTGTCAGCACAGGTGGGAATGGATTACCAAATTGATACCAAATGGCATGTCAATGCATCGGTTCGATTCATTGATATAGATACCGAAGCAACCTTCAAAGTGGGTGATGCTGCGGGAAAGGTAAGTGATATTGAAATAGATCCTTGGGTGTATACCTTATCGGTGGGTTACACATTCTAATTATTAGTTCTACGCCTTATTAACTATTAGGCTTTCACAATTGCACTACTTTATGCGCCATAAAGAGCGTAGACAGTAACAGGGGAGTTGCGCGTTAAAAGGTTAATCCTTTCAACGCGCTTTTTTATTTTGTATTCACCATGTGATTGGCGAGTTGATCAAGTGCGTCTATCAACTGTTGAGCTAAGGCGATATCTTCAACCGTTTTAAACATGGCTTTTCGCATGCAATACATCCACTGAGCTTTTAACTCCGGTGTTACGGTATAAGGTAGGTGGCGTGCACGCAGACGCGGGTGGCCATACTGCTGCTGATAATCATCAGGACCACCAAGCCATAAACTTAAATAGAGAAAGAACACGTGACGAATTCTGTCTAATGGCTGGGGGTGAATAGCTAGCAGTTCATTGGCGAGTGGATCGGTTTCCATTATGTCGTAAAACGTATTTGCTAATTCCCGTACTTTCTCCTCTCCACCTATACGTTCATATGGTGTACTCTGCGAAGCACGATTATCGCTTTTCTTCTTTATATTAAATAAGTTTCGTATTCCCATGAAAAAATTCGCTGTATTTGGAAATCCTATTGCACAGAGTTTATCACCAACTATCCATCAAATGTTTGCTGAACAAGTGGGAGAAAAGATTTCTTATGAAAAGATGCTTGCGCCAGTAGACGGTTTTGTAGATGCCGCCAACGCGTTTTTAGCTCAGGAAGGCGCGGTAGGTTGTAACGTCACCATGCCTTTTAAGCTTGATGCATTCAACTTGGCAAAGGTAGATGACCAAGCAGCCAAAGATGCACAAGCTGTTAATACGCTAATGAATGGTGACAGCGGTGAAATATGGGGATTCAACACTGATGGTGTAGGGCTGGTAAACGACTTGCTTAACAGCGGTGTGGAAATTAAGGGTAAGCGCGTGTTGCTTATTGGTGCCGGCGGCGCAGCCCGTGGCGTAATCTCCCCGTTATTAAAAGCAGGGGCCGCCTCTTTAACCATCACCAATAGAACCAAAGCGAAAGCAGAGGAAGTGGCAAGTGCCGCTTCAAACGCTAAAGTGCAGGTGGCTGCGCTTGAAGATATCGCAGATGTTGCGCCTCATATTATTATTAATTCAACAGCCGCCAGTTTAAGCAATGAATTGCCGTGCCGTTTAAATGATGGTGTTTTACAAAACTGTGAAGTGGTGTACGACATGGTTTATAAAAACTCACCCACGCGCTTTATGAGAGATGCGGCCGAACTTGGTGTCAAAACGCAAATAGATGGGTTGGGGATGCTGGTTGAGCAAGCGGCTGAAGCATTCTACATATGGACACAAAAGCGCCCCGATACTTCAGATATTGTAAAACGTGTCAGGGCTATCGTTGAGCAAGGTGAGAAGCGAAACTAGTTCGCTTCTTCAAGGTACTCATCTTTCAATACAACATAGTTAACGGCAGATTGTTTCAGGAATGCCATTTCGGCGTCGTTGAGCGGTCTTTTCTTTTGCATGGGGTTTCCAACGTAAAGAAATCCGCTTTCTAATCTTTTGTTCGGCGGCACTAATGTACCTGCACCAATAAACACATCGTCTTCAACAACAACACCATCCATTACAATAGCGCCCATGCCAACGAGAATTCGATTACCCAACTGGCAGCCGTGCAGCATACACTTATGCCCAACGGTAACGTCCTCACCAATAATAAGTGGGAAGCCGTTGGGGTTTTTCTCAGATTTACGGGTAACGTGTAAAACACTGCCATCTTGAATATTAGAACGGGCACCAATACGAATTTTGTTCACGTCGCCACGAGCTGCTACCAGCGGCCAAATACTCGCATCATCTTCTAAAACTACATCACCGACGATTCTTGCCGAGCCATCAACATAGACATTCTTTCCTAATGTAGGAGAAACACCTTTAAAACTGATTACAGGTTGTGCCATAGAACTCTCTTTAAGCGAAATTATGCAGGACATGGTAAGCCTTTTTTAAAGAAATGCATAAAACACATTAACACTTGATGATTAATCTTGTTATCGATAGCTAGCTTCAATCTTTTAAAGCAACAATGCTGATATACTATAGAAAAAAATCAAAATGCTATTTCTACGGAGAGTTCATGTCAAAGCGCTATGTACTATTTGCGGCACTGCCTTATTCCTATTCAATATTGCGACCTATTCAATCTGAGATAAGAAAGCGTGGTGGTGAAGTAGCGTGGTATCTGGAGCATAGCTGTGAAGACTTGTTACTTGCCGATGAGAAAAGATTAGCAACAGTTGAAGAGCTTGTTGAGTTCAATCCCGACGCGACTTTGACTCCCGGTAATTACATTTATCATTTTATTCCTGGTATTAAGGTAGGCGTATTTCATGGCTACTTTATTGGTAAGCGTGGCGAACAGACCTATCAAGAAGATTCCCATTTCCGCATTCGCGGGTGGTTTGACTTAATTTGTACACAAGGACCAAGCAGTACAGCACCCTATAAAATTCTAGAACAGCAGCATGGTAGCTTTAAGGCTTATGAAACAGGATGGTGCAAGGTCGATACCTATATAAAAGGAAAACGCCCGCCGGCATCAAATCCTCCAACGATACTTTACGGAACAACGTTTACTAAAGGTATTAGTTCGGCCGAGTCGGTTTTTGAAACTATCGAGAAATTAGCTAAAGAAAGAGACTGGAACTGGATCCTTACATTTCATCCTAAACTGCACGGCTCCGAAATTGTGGAACGTTATAAACAATTAGCTGCGTCTATAGATAACGTTAAATATCTACATAACGTTGACTTAGACAGTGTGAACGAAGCAAGTGTGCTTCTTTGCGATAGTTCATCCATCATTCTAGAATTTATGATGCAAGAAAAACCGGTGGTGACGTTCCGCAATACTAATCCAGGTCCTCATCTAATAGACGTGACAGAAACAAGTGAAATTGAAGCGGCTATAGATTACGCGCTTACGAAGCCTATTGAAGTAATTGATGCAATAAATGCTTATGTAGATCTCCATGAGAAATACAGGGATGGTCGTAATAGCGAGCGCGTTTTAGATGCTATTGATGACTTTATTCTCAAATACAAAGGAAAGCTAAAGCCGCATAAGCCTGGAATATGGCGTAAATTTCAGATGAGAAAGAAGACGGGATACTGGAAATAGGGTGTTTTTGCTGAATAAACGAGCATTCAAAACGAATATGACACTTTTTTTAAAATAAGTGTTGACGTGAGCGCTCATTTCCCTAAAATTCGCATCCGCTTCGGGGGAAAAGCAAAACAGCAAGCCTCCTGAAGTAAGTCTCTACTACCTTTGTAGGCCAGTAAGGACGGGAGTTTAGGAGAGGCGCTTCAGAAAATAAATTTTCAAAAAGTGTTGACAACGAAAACTTCCAGCGTATAATGCGCACCTCACTCGAACAG